>JAGHAG010000181.1 GCA_021161625.1 Elusimicrobiota bacterium | reverse complement strand
GAATTTGGGATTTAATCCTTGTTTGGAATTTGTGATTTAACATTTCTTTCTTTCCTCTATCCTCTATCCTCTGTCCTCTATCCACTTTTTTCCTTGTCACTTTATTTTCTTGTCTCCATATCACTTTTTCGCAGACCAAGGGTCTTGAGCTACCCCGCACTTTTTTAGAAAAGTGCGGGGGTAATGCGCCCGCTACAATTCACTATTCGCTATTCGCTGTTCGCTATTTGCTATCTTATTTGTGTATAAAGGAAGTTTCCACTTTTTCTATTTTTATATCAATGGGTATAAAAATGAAAATTATAACCAGAAGACCATAAAACAAGGAAAGTAAGGAAGTTGCTAAAACTTGCCACAGAAATTTTAATTCAACAAAATCTGACTTCAGTGTCCCCATGGCTGTTATGAAACTTAAAACAGAGCCAAGAGATGAAAAAAGAAGGATATTCTTTTCAAGAGTTTTTACAATAACCCTGTATTTATCAGGCCTTAAAAAAATCTTCCTTCTGTAAAAGGGAAAAAGAATAACCTCAGCAATATTTGAAAATTCATAAAAAATTCCAGTATATAAAACCCCGAGAATAACAAAAAAGAAATAAGAAAGTTGAAAAAGCGAGAAAAAATTGTTCACTCCCATACGGATGTAACCCATATAGAAAATGAAAAAAAGTGTGACAAAATAGTAAATAATTCTCATTTCCCCCTCCTTTTCAAAATAATCTGATTGCGGGTCCTTTCATTTAAGTCAAGTATTAATTTCCGATACTGTGGATATTCATCAACAGAAATATCCTTTATTTTTGTCTCTATTTTGTGTTCATAGAGAATTTTATTCCCGTCCACCTTAAAAGTTCTTGCATAATTAAAATATTCATTCTCCTCAATAACATCTTTCGGTAAAAAAACAACTTCCCAGTTTTCAGGAAATTCAAGGGTGTATCTGTCAACATCCATTGTGGCATATTCTCTTTTTATAGGATAATTTCTTTTTTCTTTTGCAACAAGTCCTGTCCCAATTCCGCCCCACTGGGGGACAAGTCGGAAAAATCCTGCCTTTTTGAGATAATCCTTTCCAGTGAATTTCATCTCAATTCTACAGGGTTCAAAAAGATTTTCCACATCTGAAATTTCGTAATTCACAAGCACACCATGCGGTGTTATGGAATTTATTTTTTTCTGAAGTCGCTCTTTTATTTTTATTGGCTTTGTGTATTTGAGCCAGTATCTCTGACCCTGGTCATAAATTCCAAAAGTTCTTACAATTCTTTCACCTGAAAGATTTTCATCCTCGTCAATTTTTAAATGCATCTCTGTTAAAACTTTGTTTTTATCACTTGGAAATTCAGGAGTTTTTACAATTTTCCAGTTTTTCTCATCAAAAACCAGAACCTTTCTTCCCTGATCTCCACCCGGAAGGTCTCCGAAAGGCGTTGTTTCAGATGTGGGGTCAAGAAAAACATAATTCCCGTTTATTTTTACACATGCGATTGCGTGATTGAAAACAAGTTCAGGAAAATCCTCAAGAAGTTCAAAAACTCCCTTTGTGCCAATCAAAACAGGATATGCCTTAATGCCTGCAATATCAAGCATTGTTATCAGCAAAATAGCCTGGTCCTTGCAGTCACCATATTTGTTTTGAAAAATCTCCTCTGCTTTGTGAGGTCTGAAGCCTGCCTCTCCATATTCCACCGCCACATATCTTATCTGGCTTGCAACCCAGTGATAGATTTTTGCGATTTTTTCGGCCTTTGTTTTTGCCCCCTTTATAATCTCCTGCACCTTTTCTTCCATCTCAGGGGTACGGGTAAATCTTTCTTTTAAAAGACCCTTCCACCAGTTGTAAATCTCATCCCATGAGGAAAAAGTTGAAACTCTAAATCCATCAACAATATCACACCAGGATGGCATCCTGTCTTCTGGAATAATCTCATCAACCTCTGGAATCTTCCACTCATAAATTCTGCTTCTTCCTGCTTTCTTTACCTTTGGAGTGAGTTTTATCTTCTTTTTGAGAAACCCTCTTCTAAAAGTTTTAATGTGGGGGTTAAAATTTTCAGGAATCTTCATTGTAAATTCCTGTTTGAGATATGGGTCAAAACCCTGAATTCCAAATCTAAAAACAATGTGGTTGTCTGCAATGAGTTTGTTCGCCTTGTATTTTACTTTGTAATAAATAATGCTTCCCGGAGTAACCTCAGGCATTGAAATTATTTTCACCCTTGCATTGGAATAAAGTGGAAAATTGAGATATTTTGAAACATCACGAATATTCTGTGGAGTTACCCTTATAACATCACCGTTTTCTTTTATTGTGCACGCTTCTAAAATTTCAACTTTTTCATAAGTGGAGTCATAATCCAGATGAACCTCTGCAAATTTTCTTTTGCCCCTGTCATTCAAAATTTTTATAACTTTCGTAATTTCTGAACAGGATGTTGAATCTTCAAAAACCTCAAAGAATTCTCTTTCCAGCAGAATAACCGCACCTGCCTGGGGATGGTCTTCCTGAGATGGGGCTTTTTTTACAATTTTTTCAATTTCTGTGCCGAGTTCTTTAAGTTTTCCAGGGACCTTGTGTTTTAATTTTTCTATTTCTGTTTTTGCTTCTTCAAAAAAAGGTGATGTCTTTATCTTTTTCAGGGTGTTTATGGCTTCCTCAAAAAGATTTTTCTTCTCCTGTGTCTTTGCAAGATAAAAAAGGACTTCATTGTCATGGGTTTGTTGTGCTTTTTCTTTAATTTTTTCAAAATTGTAAAGAGCTTCTGTCAGATTTCCCAGAAAAAAGTTTGCAAGAGCAGTTATTCTTATAACTTCATAGTCACAAACCTTTATTTTTTTAACAGTTTCCAGAGCATCTTTGTATCTTCCGCTGTCAAACAAAAACTTTGCCTTTTCCTTAAAAACTCTGTCGGATGGTGATATTTTTTCTATTTCTTCAAACTTTTTCAAAATTTCTACTCTTTTTGCTTTAAAATCTGAAATTTCTTCTTTTAAGTCGTCTAAATTCAGAGAAAAAAGACTTCCTGCTAAAAATAAAAACAAAAAAGTATATACTTTTTTCACAGGATTTCCTTAAAAATCTCCTTGATTCTTTTTTGGTAATTTTCAAGCGGAAGGAGTTCCTTTCCTCCTGTCCTCCTCTGTATTTCAACCTTCCCCTGTTTCAAACTTTTCTGCCCCACCACAACTCTTAAAGGTATTCCCAGAAGGTCTGCATCCTTAAATTTTACTCCTGCTGAAACATCCCTGTCATCGTAAAGAACTTCAAAATCTTCTGAAAGTTCCTTATAAATTTCTTCTGCCTGTTTTTCAACCTCGCCACCTTTTGCAATTGCAATAATCTCAATCTGGAAAGGTGCAACTTTTTTTGGAAAAATAATCCCTTTATCATCCCTGTGCTGTGAAATAATTGCAGCAACAAGTCGGGATACTCCAATTCCATAACATCCCATAACAATCGTTTTCTCCTTTCCGTCGGAGTCCATGAACTTTGCATTCATTTTTTGAGAATACTTTGTCCCAAGATAAAATGTGTGTCCCACTTCAATTCCTCTTGCAATTTCCAGAGGTCTTCCACAATGAGGACAGGGGTCTCCTTTTTTCACAATCCTTAAGTTTTCAAAAACCGCATCAAAATCTCTTGGATGATTTATATTTACAAGATGGTGATCCTTTTTGTTTGCTCCTGAAATCATATTTTTTGAATTTTCAAGATTTTTATCTGCATAAATTTTTATATTTTTTAATCCAACCGGACCTGCAAAACCAAGGGGAGCGCCTGTAACTTTTTCAATTGTTGCCTCATCACACAAAACAGGTGGATTGTTTACATCTGCACCACAAACAGCGCAGAGTTTGTTTATGTCAAGGGTATCATCTCCTCTTATCAAAACAGCAAAAACTTCACCTTTATAAGTGTAGAGAAGCGTTTTTATGAATTTTGAAGGTGATTTTTTGAGGAAATTTGCAACTTCTTCCACGGTTCTTTGAGAGGGTGTTTCAACTTCTTTTAGTTCTTGCGGTGTTTCTTTATATTCAGGTTTTTTTGAACAGGCAAGTTCCTGATTTGCTCCCCATCCACATTGACAGTAAACAATTTCCTCTTCACCTTCGTCTGAAATAACCATAAACTCATGTGACTTTGTTCCGCCGATAAGCCCTGTTTTTGCAAAAACAGGTATGTATTTAAGCGAAAGTTCCTCCATGATTTTTTTGTAAACATTAAACATTCTTTCATAGGATTTCAACGCATTTTCTTCATCAACATCAAAACTGTATGCGTCCTTCATAATAAATTCTCTTGCCCTCATAACACCAAATCGCGGTCGAATTTCATCGCGAAATTTTGTCTGTATTTGATATAAAATCAAAGGAAGGTCTTTGTATGAACGGACATAGTTTCTTACAAGTTCAGTTATTGCTTCTTCGTGTGTTGGTCCAAGACAGAATTGCCTGCCCTGTCTGTCTGTGAGACGTATCAGTTCATCACCGTATTCATCCCATCTACCTGTTTCATCCCACAGGGTTTTTGGAAGAAGTGTCGGAAGAAGAACCTCAAGACAGCCCGCATCGTCATGAATTTTTCTTACAATTGCACTGATTTTGTTTAAAACCCTCATTCCATAAGGAAGCCATTCATAAATTCCCGAAGCAAGTTTTCTGATCAAACCTGCTCTTAACATTAACACATGAGAAGGAGTTATAGCATCTGATGGAACCTCTTTTAAAGTTGGAAGCAAATAATTTGAAAACCTCATAATCCTCTCTTTTTTCAAAAATTTTACAAATTATTTTCTCCTGATGCAAAGATAAGTGGTAATCAGCGAATAGCAAACAGTGACAATAGGGATGAGTAATGAGTAACGAGTAATGAGGGTTTATCAGGATTAAGGATTAAGTCGCCCCCGATTTTATCGGGGGCTTTAAGAATTAAGTAATTCATCTTTTCCATAACTTAATCCTTACTACTTAATCCTTATCACTAACTACCCTTTTCCACCTTTCTACTTTTCTACCTTTCCACTGTCCTCTTTCCACTTTTCATTAACCTCTATGAACTATGAACTGTGAACTATTTTTTACAAAAGTTGCTGAATATACTCAGCAATTGCAAGGCAGGATGTAAGCCCGGGGGAATCTATTCCTATGAGATTTATTGCACCTGAATATTTAGAGTCCTTTTCAATTACAAAGTCATTGCCGATTTTGAGTTTCGCACGGTTGCCTGCATAATCCATATTTAAATCTGATATTTCTAAATTCGGGAAAAAATCCTTAACCCCCTCATAAAATCTTTCAGGTTCCGAGCGGTTTTTTGAATAATCATCTTTCTCAGAAACAGGAGTTGAGGTGGGACCAATAAGAACTTTTGAAGAAATTTTGTAGGAACTTTTTTGTATCTCAAAAGTTGGTGTCAGGTGAATTCCAATTGCCTGATACTTCCTTCCGTCAATGTAATAAGGTTTTTGAACCTGATAGATATTTGTCCCATTAAAATGGATTTCTTCGCGCAGGGAAGAGTCAAAGTAATAGTATTCTCCGCGAACCGGAATAATTTCATAGGAACTTTCAGGGTTTATCTTTCTGGCAATTTCATCACTATAAAGTCCTGCAGAATTTATGACAACTTCTGAAATAAATGTCTCTTCCCCCCCGTTTTTGTATTTTACTTTTACAAGAAAACCTTTGCTTTGAGGATTTATATCCACAACTTCTGTATTTGTGAGAAATTCAACCCCATTATGGCTTGCAAGTTTTGATAGGGCTTTTAAAAATCCTGCTGAGTCAACAATTCCTGTTGTGGGACTCCACAAAGCACAACGGCAATTTACATTTGGCTCTCTTTTTTTTACAAATCCCTCATCAACAATTTCAACAGGAACACCATGATTTTTCGCATGGGTAAAATAACCCTCAACAAATTTTTCCTCTTTCTGTTTAACTGCAACAATGAATTTCCCTGTTCTGAAAGCAGGAACATTATTTTTTTCGCAGAAATCATAAAGAAGCTCTTTTCCCCTCACGCACAATCTCTGCTTTAAGGGTTCATCTTTGTAGTAAATTCCAGCGTGTATTACACCTGAATTTCTGCCTGACTGCTCATCTCCTAAAAATGGATTTTTTTCAAAAACAAAAATATCTCTGTATTTTTTTGAAAGTTTCCAGGCAATTGCACAACCAACAACCCCACCCCCAACAATTGTGATTTGAATTTTTTCCAATGCTTAACTGTTTATTTCAACAAACTTTTTTATAGACCTGTCATAGGTTTTTTCCACATCATCAGGAAAGAAGCAGGCAGGAAGTTCACCAAGCCTTCTGTGATACAAAATACACTCACAGCAAATTCCTTTTCTTGGACAGCCCGGATAACTGCAATTGCAGTTTTTTAAATTTTTCTCAACATTACACTGCCTCATTTTTCCTCCTTAACTAAAAAATGCTTTCTGATTTTATCAAAAATTTCCACAAGTTTCCTTTGAACCTCTCCTTCACCCCAAAAATTCACTTCCTTTACCTTCCCTGTCTGCAATTGATAAAGATAAAGACCTCTGACAGGTTTCATCCTGTATGCTCTTATCAGACCAAGAGCATAGACATTCATTGCAAATTCATAATTTTCCACATCTCCAATTCCTGTTTTGTAATCATAAATTAAAAATCCACCACGAGTTTCCTCAATTCTGTCTATTGTCCCTTTTACAAATGTGCTTTCCACTCTTATTGAAAAAGGCGCTTCAGCAAGAAGGGGTTTTTTGGAAAATGCTGATAAAAGAAAATTTTTTATCATCTGCTCAATTTTTTCTTTATCAACATCCCATCCCTCAAGAGCGGTGAGAATTTCTCTTCTGAAATCCATTTGAGGGCTTTTATGAAAACACTCAATTGTGTGATGAAAAACATTTCCAATTTTCAAAAATTTTTTATCCTGAACATCAGGAATTTTTAAAATGTATCTTTTTTCGTATTCTTTTCTATCCTTTTCAAAAAGAGCAAGTTCAGTAACCGTAAAACCATCTTTTAGTTTTTTCTCTATGACATGGGATTTTTTGAAAAAAGGTTTTATAAGAGTTTGTTTTCCAAAAACAGGGACAAATATCTTTTTTTTAGGTCCTGATTGAGATGAAGTATTTTTGGAAATCTGAAAAGTTTTATATTCAGCAACACTTGAAAATTCCCTCTCTAAAGTCCCTAATTTATCATTGATAAAAAGTTTCATAAATCTGCTTAAAGTTCCTTTTTTGGTTCTGTATCCTGTAAGATAAAGTTTTTCTTTTGCTCTTGTCATAGCAACATAAAAAAGACGCCACTCTTCTTCTGTGCTGACTCTTTCTCTATTTTTCCTTTTTTTATACTCCTTATTCTCAAATATCTGGTTTCCCTCAATTACCCAGTCAGCATATTTTTCTGGAGAGGGGAACTGACTTACTCCGATACACGAAACAAAAACAACCCTGTTTTCAAGCCCTTTTGCAGAGTGGATTGTTAAAATCTCCACAGCATCCTGCGTGCTTACAACAGCATCTCCCATAACGGCCCCGCCTGAGGTAATTTTAGTGAGATATTCAATAAAATTGTTAAGAGTTGGATGTGAAACCGCTGCCTCATAGGTCACAACTGTTTCAAGAAATTTTTTTACATTGGCAAGAGCGCGCCTCTTACCTCCGCCTGTGAAATTTTTTTCAATCCAGCGAGGAATTTCAAAAGAATAGATAACTTCAAGCACAAATTGATATAAAGAACCTGATAAGTTCATCTTCACCTTTTCAAAAATTGGATAAATTTTTTTTCTTCTTTCTGCAATCTCACGATTTTTCGTTTTCAAAAATGCTTCAAACAGGCTTGAGTTTGCTTTTTCCTTGCTGAGTTCATAAACCTGCTGTGGGGTAAAAGCAATTAAAGGGCTTAAAAGAAATGTGGTAAAAACAAGGTCATCTGTTGGAACTGCAAAAACTTTAAGAAGTGTAATTATCTGATTGATTTCTTTCCTTTCTAAAAACTGTCCCTGCGAAACCGTAATAAAAGGAATGCCTTTGCTTCTGAAAACCTCTTCATAATCGCTTGCAGTTGACTTAAGGCTCCTCATAAGAATGTAAATGTCTCTGTATGCGTATCCTGAACTGACGAGTTTTTTTATCTCATCTGCTATGTAAACCGCTTCATCAAATCTTGTTTCTCCTATCACAATTTTTACTTTCTCACCCACAGGTGCTTTTTTGTGAGGTGAAAGTTCATCAAAATCTGTAAGATATGGTTTAAGTCTATTTGCAAAATTAAGAATTGTTTTTGTGCTTCTAAAATTTTTGTCAAGAACATGCCTTTCTGTTGCTTTTTCTGAAACTTTCAACATATTTTGAGGGGTAGCGCCCCTGAAAGAATAAATGGACTGGTTATAATCTCCAACAACGCATAAGAATTGTGGGTCAATCAGTTCAAAAATTTTCAACTGAATTGGACTTGTATCCTGAAACTCATCTATGAAAACAAATTTCCACCTATCCCGCAATTGTCTGCAAATTTCAGGATTTTCTTTGAGAAGTTTGTGTGTTTCGTAGAGAAGTTGCGGAAAATCAAGGGAATTTTGTTTTTTTAATTCTTCCAGAAAAATTGAATAAACTTTTGAAACAAATTCTAAAAATTCCCTACTGTTCTCCTCATCGTAGTTAAGATTATGAACTTCCTCAGGTGAAATACCTTTTGACCGCAACTGGGTTAAAAGGTTAAATATTGAATCCTGTTTCGTTATCTGAGATGGAAACAAATTTTCAAATGGATAGTTTTTCTTGATTTTTTCAAAAACCTCATTAAAAAAAATTTTGTCAATTCCATCACTCAGGATATTGAAATCGCTGTCAATTACGCCTGTTTTTGCATAGTTTTTTAAAATCTGATTGCAGACCGAATCTATTGTGGAAATCTCAAGAAAAGGAAAAAGTTTTTCGTCTGCAATTTTTTCGTTCTGAAGTCGGGCAATAATTCTCTGCTTCATCTCCTGAGTTGCCTTTTTTGTGAAAGTAACTGCAAGAATTTTTTTCGCAGATTCATAAGGTGAAAGTCCTTTTGAAATTAGAGTTTCAAAAACTTCCACATATTTTTCTGTGAGAAAGGTTGTTTTTCCTGTGCCTGCCCCTGCTGAAACAAGCACGCATTCCTTACTCATTTTTTTCTTCGCTCCACATGTTACAGATATTTTTTATTATACAATTGCGACAATTTTTGAAACTTCTCGGAAATTGACCTGAAATTATACCATCAATTACCTTCTCAACCTTTTCCTTAAAATCTTCCCAGTCAACTTCTCCGTTCCATGCTGAAAGGCACCTTGGATAATCAGATGGCTCTTTTTCACTGCAAATATAGAGAATTGAAATTTTCTGTGCCTCAGGACAGGAAAGCATATAAATTGGCAACCCAACTTCAGTTAAGTTTTTTATCAATGTCTCCAGTTTCTTTGCTTTTCCTTCTGGGTTTTTTGTGGTTTTGTAATCAATGATTTCAATATAAGAATTTTTCTCTTCGGTCTCTGTATCTATTTCGCAAACTTTATCCATTCTGTCAATTCTTCCCTTTATGGGCAATTTAAACAAATTACATTCAACATCATATTCCCTTTTTATAATTTTTCTTGTTATGAAGGGGAGGTCTTCTACAGGATACCTGTCAAGAAATCTGCCAAAAAAGTTTTTATAGGTTTCAAAGGTTAATTTATCGTGAAATTTATCTTTAGACCTTTCGCAGTATTTTTCAAAAATTCTTTTCAAAATTTCCCCTGCTTTATCAGGTGAAGAATATGGCAGGGTGCGGTAAATTCTGTGAAACATTTTTAAAGTGCTGTGTATTATGTTTCCAAAAATCAATTCTGGGGTTTCTGCAGTTTTTATTTTAAAAACATTAAAAACCATAAATTTAAACGGGCACTCATTGTATGCTCTTATTTTTGACGGAGAAAGAGTTTCAACTTTAAAATTTAATTTCAATTCAGGTTCGTTCATTTCTTCAAAGTCTCTGTCTCTGGTATCAGGATAAACCGCATCCCCCCATCGGATAATCTCATCTGATTTTAAAATCTGATTCAGATAAGGTGAAAGCACATCACTTTCCTTTATCGCATCAACAAATGTTATAAAAACCTTTTCAGTTCCTTTAGCAATTGCGTTCTTAAAAATTTTCTCTTCTATTTCATAATGCTTTTCTTCGTCAATGTCGGAACTGATATAGGAGTTCGGGACAAAATCTCTTGGAAAATTTCCACCTCTAAATCCTGGTATAAAAATAAACTTGAAGTGTTTTCCATAAGATTGGTGAACTGTGTAAATTTTTACAGCATCTTTTATTTCATCCAGATAATTTTCCCTTGCAAAGGTGTCGATTTCCTCATTTAAATGGACGACAAATTCTTCTACGTCGTTGCGCAATCCAATGGCACCTTCCAATTTTGATGAAGAAAAAATTTCAGAAAATTTCTCAACATAATTAAAAAATGAGGAAAAAAGCCTTGATAAAATAATATCTTCTGAAACTTTTTCACATAGCCCTGTTAATTTATAAAGTGAAAAAATTTTTTCAGGAAGGGATTTTGATTTATCGGAAATTAAAGAGTTTGCCTCGTTAAAAACCTTTTCTATTTTTTTTCTCGCCTTCTGTGAAATTTTTTTGAAAATAATTTCACTTCTTAAAATGGATTTTTCTACTTCGTTCAGTTTAAAAACAGGGATGTCTAAGGCACTTAAAAAATGTTTTCTTGCCTCCTCCTCATCAATGCCTTTCTGGACAATCCAGTTCAAAAATGAAAAAAATGAAAGAAATTCAAGATTTTTAAAAAAGGGCTCCCCGCCAGAAGTTATCACAGGAATCCCTTTCATTTTTGAAATTTCCTCAATCATTTTAACTTCTGTCCCAATGTCCCTTGTGATTATTGCTATCTCATCAAAGGGGACCCCTTCATCAAGAAGTTGTTTTATTTTGTCAACAATAAAACTTGCTTCGTCAAAGAAATTCAAAAATCTAAAAACCTGATAATTTTTTTCCTGTTTTTGGGGTTTCAATTTTATTTTTTTTGCGCCCTTAAAATTTTCTATGGTTTTTCTGGCATGGGAAGCATCAGCACCGAGAAAATCAAAAATTCCATTTTCTTCGCATCCTGCAATAAAAACCTCTTTGAG
>JAGHAG010000136.1 GCA_021161625.1 Elusimicrobiota bacterium | reverse complement strand
ATTTTAAAAGACAACAAAAAAAGTTTATTTAAACTTAAAAGAGAGGATATTGATAAAAATCTATATGAATTTTTCAAAAAAAAGGAAATACGAAATCTTACAGATGAAATTTTAAAGGAAGAAGTCCATCTAAAAACTATTACAATTTCCTGTCTTCTTGAAAAAATTTTGGAAAGAGAAAACTGGTGGGATAATCCTGTTTTTTTTGAAAACCTCAAAAAACCAATGGAAAAAATTGTTCTTTTTTACATAAAAAACGAAAGAAGAAAAAATTCAGCAAACACCTTTGACCCTGTTGCGAATTTTCATCTAAGCAATGGTGCCAGTCTTGGGGGAATAAACTTTTGCGCAAATCTTACTGAAAAGGGATTGAAAGAATCCTACGGCATGATGGTTAATTACATTTACGATGAGAAAACAATGGAGACGAATAAGTTAAAATACAGTGAGGGAATTGTTGTTATAAAACTGCTTTAAATTACCTTGTGTAAATGATAAAATAAATCCGAGAGAACCACCAGAAAGGAGGGGAATATGCCGGTTGTGAAAATTGATTTGTGGAAAGGGAGAAGTTCCCAGCAGAAAAAAACTCTTATTGAAAAGGTTACAAAAGCGGTTTGCGAAGCAATTTCCTGTCCTCAAGAAGCGGTGCACATTGTGATAAATGAGGTTGAAAAGGAGAACTGGGGCATTGCAGGGAAGCCTGCTTCAGAAATTTTTAAAGAGTGAAAAAGTTTTTCGCAATTTTCGTTTTATTTTTTTTCACAATTTATGGTTGTGGAGCAGGTGAGGGCAAAAAAATAAAAAATTCTATTTACAGTGGCTCGTGGTATCCTCCAAAAAAAGAGCAAATTATTCAATTTATAAAAAAATACGAGGCAAATGCCTCAACAGAACCTGTAAAGGGCGAAATCATCGGTGCAGTTTTACCTCATCCGGGGTGGGTTTTCTCAGCACCTGTTTTTGCAGAACTTATTCCCCAGCTTAAAGGTAGAAAGTTCAGTCGGGTTTTTCTTCTGGGCCCTTCTCACCATGTCAGTTTTAACGGAGCCTGTGTGTTTCCTTATGATGAATGGAAAACACCGCTGGGAAACATCCAGATAAACACAGGTTTAATTCAGGAACTCTCAAAGAATAGCAAAATTTTTACTGTAAGTTCTGTCCCATTTGAAAAGGAGCATTCTCTTGAAGTTGAACTTCCAATTTTGCAGTATTCCTTAGGGAATTTTGAATTAATTCCGGTTGTGATGGGTCAGGACTATGAAAGTTATGAAAGCATAGCACAGGCAATTGCAAAATACTATGTAAGAGGTTGTCTATTTGTTGCATCTTCAGACATGAGCCACTACCATCCATATGAAAATGCGGTTAGAATAGACCACAGATGCCTCAAACTCATTGAGAATTTTGATATAAAGCAACTTAAAGAACAACTCCAAAAACGCTCTGTTGAACTATGCGGGGGGACAGCAGTCCTTGCGGTGATGGAAGCATCCCGCCTTTGTGGAGCAAATGCTGTAAAAGTTTTAAAATATGCAAATTCAGGTGATACTCAGGGGGACAAATCACGGGTGGTTGGATATTCTGCTATTGTTTTTTACAGAAAGGAGGGTGCCATGCTCAATGAGGAACAGAAGAAAACACTTTTAAGAATTGCAAGAAAGACAATTGAAGAATATATTCGCAAAAGAAAAATCCCTGATTTTGAAATTGCAGACCCGCGTTTAAATGAAGTTCAGGGGGCATTTGTTACCCTCACAATCGATGGACACTTGAGGGGTTGTATTGGCAACATTGTTGGAGTAAAACCACTCTGGGAAACTGTCAGAGACATGGCAATTGAAGCAGCAACCGCAGACCCGAGGTTCAGACCTTTAAGCCCTGAAGAACTTTCAAAAATAAAAATAGAAATTTCCGTTTTATCTCCGTTAAAGAGGGTAAAACCCGAGGACATTGTTCTCGGGAGAGACGGAGTTGTCGTAAAGAGAGGTTTCAGGCAGGGGGTTTATCTTCCGCAGGTGGCTGATGAGACAGGCTGGAGCAAAGAGGAATTTTTAAGTTCCCTTTGCGCTCACAAGGCAGGGCTTTCTCCTGATGCATGGAAAGACCCTGAAACTCAACTCTATGCCTTTCAGGCATTGGTTTTTTCTGAATAAAGGAGAAAGGAATTTATGAAACTTAATTCTAGAAAAATAAAATTTTTTGTTTTTTTTATGCTTGTTTTTGCTCTGGGATGTGCAAAACAGTTGCGATATTCACATGAGGAGACAGGAAGAGTTGCCTCTTATTTTCACATATCAGAGGAAGAGGTAAAAAAAATTTATATTGAATCTGCCTATGACTGGGATAAAGCAATTGAAAAAATTATTTTAAGTCAAATGCCCGTGATAACAGAAGAGAAAGAAAAAATTCTCCAGGAAATTGAGAAAATAAAATTGGAATGCAATCTCAGATAGGACAAACCCTTAAAATAAAAACAAATCCCTGCAATGTATGTCCTGTTGAGTGTTTTGCAAAAAGGCCTCATACTCAGGGATTCTGCGGGGCTAAAAATTTAAGAATTGCCTCTGCCAATCTCCATTTCGGAGAAGAGCCTGTTATTTCAGGCACAAAGGGTTCAGGCACAATTTTTCTGTCAGGATGCTCTCTGAAGTGTATTTTCTGCCAGAACTATCCCATCAGCCATTTCAACAATGGAAGGGATATAAAAGTTGAAGAACTTGTTAGTGTAATGCTTGAACTTGAAAACCTTGGAGCACACAATATAAATTTTGTAACACCAACACACTTTACACTTGAAATAATTGAAGCAGTAAAAATTGCAAGAAAAAAGGGGTTGGAAATTCCGATTGTCTGGAATTCATCCGGATATGAGAAAGTTGAAACCCTGAAACTTCTTGAGGAAATTGTTGATATTTACATGCCTGATGCCAAATTTGGCTTGAAAGAAGTTGCAAAAAAATACTGTGCTTTTGAAAACTATCCTGAAGTGAACAAAAAGGCATTGCTTGAAATGAAAAGGCAGAAAGGGGATTTAAAAATGGAAAACGGCGTTGCTGTGAGGGGACTCCTCATAAGGCATCTGGTTCTGCCCGGCGAGATAGAAAACTCAAAAATCGTTTTAAACTGGATTTACGAAAATTTAGGTCCTGTTTATTTAAGTTTAATGAGTCAGTATCACCCCTGCCATAAGGCGGTGGGGCATCCTGTAATAGGAAGGTTAATAAAAGAAAATGAATACAACGAAGTTTTGGAACTTGCAGATAAACTTGGTTTTGAAGGATACAGGCAGATTATATGAAAATAAAACCAGAAAAAAGAATTTATTTGAATGCGCACAATACAAAAATTGCCCGCCAGTTTCAAAGAGAACTCTGGAAATTTTTTGAAAGGAGATGCCTCTTGAAGATGGATAAAATTGACCTGATTGCAGGTTGCGATGTTTCATACAGGCGGGATAAAGCCAGAGCGTGTGTTTGCATTTATTCTTTCAAAAGAAAAAAAATCATTGAAGAGATATGTATTGAGGAAAAAATTTCATTTCCATACATTCCTACATTTCTCTCTTTCAGGGAAGCACCACCTTTGATTTCTGCAATTGAGAAAATAAAATCCAAACCTGAACTTTATATTTTTGACGGGCAGGGACTTGCCCATCCTTTGAGAATGGGGCTTGCAACACACATGGGATGTCTCCTTGAAAAGCCGACAATCGGTTTTGCGAAAAGCCATCTCTATGGCGTATTTGAGGAACCGCCAAACATTAAGGGTGCTTATACATTCCTGAAAACAGAGTCAGGAGAAATAATAGGTGCGGTTTTAAGGACCAGAAAAGACACAAAACCTGTTTTTGCTTCAATTGGCTGGGGGGTTGATGTGGCTTTTGTAATAGACATTATTATGGAACTTGTAAGCAGATACAAAATACCTGATATTTTAAGGAGAGCAGATTATCTCACAAAAAACAGGAGGAAAAATGATAAGGGAACCTGCAGTTAGCGGAATGTTTTATCCTTCGGATAGGGAAAAGTTAAATGAAATGGTGGATTATTTTATTGAAAATGCTCTTTCAAAAGTTGAAGAAAAAAAGTATCGCGGAATTATTGTACCTCATGCAGGGTATATCTTTTCAGGAAGGACACAGGGGTTTTCTTATACAGCAGAAATTCCTGAAAGAGCAATAATTTTTGGAGTAAATCACCACGCCCAAGGAGCCCCTGTTTCTCTTTTTGGAGAGGGCAAATGGAGAGTTCCTAATGGAATTCTGGATTGCGATTCCGAAATTTACAAAGTGCTTATGAAGGAAAGCGATGTTTTTGCTCTTGACCCCCATGCACATTTAGAGGAGCACTCAATAGAAGTTCAACTTCCGTTTCTTATAAGGAGAAATCCTCAAGTTTTAATCACACCAATTTCAATTTATGATTACAGAATTGATGTTGCAAGGGAAATAGGAAAAGCTGTTTCAAAAATTCTATTCAGATTTCCGAACACAATTTTAATTGCCTCATCTGATTTCAGTCATTATGTTCCGGATGAAGTTGCAAGAAAAAAAGACCACATTGCAATTGCCAAGATTTTAGAATCTGACGCAGAAGGGCTATGGGAAGTTGTTGAAGGGCATAACATAACAATGTGCGGGCTTGGACCTGTTGGTGCGCTTCTTTTTTCTTTAGGAAAAGCAAAAGCGAGTGAACTTTTTTATGAAACATCTGCAACTGCCTCACAGGACTACTCAAATGTAGTCGGATATGCTTCAATTGTTTTTGAGTAATGATAGAAGCAAGAAATTTCTCCATTACATACAGGCACAGAGTTTTCAAAAAAATCTATGCCCTCAATAATGTTACTCTGAAAATAGAGGAAGGGGATGTTGTGGGGATAGCAGGAGAATCTGGTTGTGGAAAATCAACATTTGCACGGGGGATTTTAAAATTATTCAATTCCTGGCAGATTTATTCAATGGGTGGAGAGGTTTTTGTTGATGGGCAGGAAATTCTCAAAGAAAAAGAAGCCAGACTTTCGCAGATAAGAGGCAAAAAGGTTGCAATGATATTCCAGCATCCGTATTTATCTTTTAATCCTGTTTTGAAGATAAAAAAGCAAATTCCTGCTGGTGAATTTTCTCCTCTTCAAAATAAAGGGGAAATTTTAAGTCAAATCCTTGAAAAAGTTGGGCTTGAAGAAAGAGTGCTTGAACTTTACCCCCATCAGCTTTCAGGGGGGATGCTTCAGAGGGTTCAGATTGCAGGGGCCCTTCTTTTAAAGGCAAAAGTTCTGATTGCAGATGAGCCGACAAGCAGTCTGGATGCCATTACGCAGAAAAAGATTATAAATCTTTTAAAAAAAATTGTGGAGACCGAGAATCTCACTTTGATTTTTATTTCTCACAATTTGCGTCTGATAAGATATCTTACGAAAAAAACTTTCATTTTTTACGGGGGTTTTCTTGTTGAGGAAGGACCGACAGATGAGGTTTTTGAAAATCCTCTGCATCCCTATACAAAGGCGCTTTTAAAGTGTATTCCAGAACCCCATAAAAAAATAGAGCCAATTCCCGGAGACCCACCTGACCTTTCTCAAAAAACCTCAAAATGTCCTTTTTTTGAAAGGTGTTATAAAAGAGAGAGCATCTGTGAAAAATTCCCCCCTTACAGGGGAGAAAGAAGAAAAGTGCTTTGCTTTTATCCAGAAGCAAAATACAGGATTGAAAATAACAAATGACAAATGTAGTTGCAAAGCTTGCTCTGCTAAAAGCTCGTGGTTCTGCTGTCAGGGACGCTCGCGTGAGATGGCTCGCTCTCCGTCCGCTGCGGACTGGGGTTGAGTTCCTCGCTCCCAGAGCCCTGCCAGCAGAAACCACTCGCAATGTAGCTGCAGACCCTTGGTCTGCCAATAATTGTAGTTGCAAAGCTTGCTTTGCTAAAACAGAAGTCAGAGATCAGAAGGCGGAAGTCGGAAATGTAGCGGGCGAATTACTATTCGCCAAAAATGTAGTTGCAGAGCGAAGCTCTGCCATAAAAAATGACAGAGAAAATGCTTGAAGTAAAAAATGTTTCAAAAGTTTATTTTGTTGAAAAAGGAATTTTTCTTAAGAAAGTTCAGCCAAAACATGTCTTGAAAAATGTTTCTTTGAAATTGTGCCCAGGTGAAATTGTTGCCCTTGTTGGGGAATCAGGAAGTGGCAAGTCAACCCTCGCAAAAATAATTGCAAAACTTGAAAAACCAGATTCAGGTGAAGTTATCATTGATGGAATTAACGCACAAAATTTTCCTTCAAGAGTTTACGGAACAAAGGTTGGAATTGTTTTTCAAAATCCCCTTACAAGTTTAAATCCAAAACTGAAAGTCAAAACAATTTTAAACGAAGTTATAGCTCTAAGGAAAAAAATCAGTGGAGATGTTTTATTTGATTTAAAAACAATTGCTGAAATTTTTTCACTGGATGAAAAAGTTTTAAATGCTTTCCCGTCTCAAATTTCAGGTGGTCAGGCGCAGAGGGTTGCGATTGCAAGAAGCTATGCAATGTTTCCGAATTATTTGATTCTGGATGAGGTTACATCCTCTCTTGATGTTTCTACCTCTGCAAAAATTGTAAAAATTTTTCAAAATTTAAACAGAGAATTTAAAACAGCAATGCTCTTTATAACGCACGACCTTATTCTGGCAGGTTTGATTGCAAATAAAATTTTTGTTTTAAAAGATGGTGAGATTGTAGAGGAAGGAGATACTTTTAAGGTTTTGAATTTTCCGCAAAACAATTACACGCAATATTTAAAGGAAGCAATTATATGAAAAACAGAATTGAAGAAATTGCAAACACTCTGGAATTTCTTGCTGGCAGGGGTAAAGAGGCTTATCTCGTTGGTGGATTTGTCAGGGACATTATAGATGGAAAAATTTCAACAGATGTTGACATTGTGATAAAAGACGACCCTATAAAAATAGCAAAAGAAATCAGCGAGTTAAATCACTGTGCATGGTTTCCACTTGATGAGGAAAGAAAAATCATAAGAGTTGTCATAAAAAAGCAAAACATCTGGAACATTGACATATCTCCGCTTTTTGGGGACATAAAAACAAATCTTCTTGAAAGGGATTTTACTGTTGATGCAATCGCCTTAAAAATTAATGAATGGAAAAATCCACAGAATTTTATTGACCCCACAGATGGGATTGAAGATTTAAAAAAAAGAATTGTCCGCATGACATCAGTTGAGGTTTTTTCCAGTGACCCCTTAAGGCTTATAAGGGCTTTCAGGATTGCAGCACAGATAAATGGAAAGATTGACGAGAAAACCATTTTGCAGATAAAAAAAGATGCATCTCTCATAAAAAGGGTTGCAGGTGAGAGAATAAAAGATGAAATTTTCAAAATTTTATCCTGCGAAAATTCTTCCATCTGGATTGAAAAAATTTTCAAGGCAGGGCTTTTTTTTAGAATTTCAAAAGAGTTTGAAGCATTCAGCGACACCCCACAACATTATTATCACAAAGGAGGGCTTTTTGAACACTCAATAGAAACGCTTAAATCCTTTGAGAAAATTTTAAAAGATGATTTTAAAAATTTTTTTGAATTTAAGCAGAATCTCAGAGAATACTTCACAGAAAAGAGAATAATTCTTACAAAGATCGCCTGTCTTTTTCACGATATTGGAAAACCTTTAAGCGCTTGTCGTATTTCAGGAAGATTGAGATTTTTTGGACATGAAAGAAATGGAAAGTTTCTTACGAGGAATATAATGAGAAGATTAAAGGCAAGTTTTTATGAGACAAATTTTGTGTGTGAAGCGGTTTATTCACACATGAGACCTGCCAACCTTTCAAGCAGAGCGACAAAAAGGGCTTTTTTCAGGTTTTTTAATTCTTTTAGAACCGATGCACATATAGCAACTCTTTTTGTTTCTCTTTGCGACAGAATGTCCTATGATGTTGTCTCTCCCCAGCCAAAAGAAATTGCAAAACAGATGAATTTCACAAGGGAAATTCTTAAATTTTTTTACATTGAATCCAGAGAAGAAAAAAAACCACCTCTTGTAAATGGATGGGATATAATGGAAAATTTAAAAATACCACCTTCACGGCTTGTGGGATTGCTTTTAAAGGGAATAAGAGAAGTTCAGGCAGAGGGAATTGTGAAAACAAAAGAAGAGGCAATTGAGTTTGCAAAAAAAATAAAAGATAAAATTTTTCTCTATGATGCGACAATAATAATTCCTGCCTATAATGAGGAAAAAACCATTGAACTGATTTTAAAAGAAGTAAAGCAGATTCCGCATAGGTGGGAAGTGCTTGTTGTGGATGACGGCTCTAAGGACAGAACTGTTGAAATTGTTAGAAAACATGGATTTAAGGTTATAAGCCACAAAAAAAATCAGGGCAAAGGCGAGGCAATAAAAACAGGTATAAAAAATGCACTTGGAAAATACATTGCAATACAGGATGCTGACCTTGAATACAAATTTTCGGAACTTAAGTTTTTAATTGAACTTGCTCTTGAAAAGGAACTTCCAGCAGTTTATGGTTCAAGGTTTTTGAAAAAAAATCCCTACAGATACCTCTCTTATTATCTTGGCAATAGATTTCTTTCTTTTGTTATTGGTTTGCTATTCTTTAAGAAAGTGACAGATGCCTATACCTGTTATAAGGTTGTGAGTGCCCGAATTTTGAAGAAATTCTCATTTTTCTCAAGAGGTTTTGAAATTGAAAGTGAGATAACCTCACGCCTTTTGAAAGCAGGAGTGAAAATAACAGAGGTTCCAATTTCATACAGACCCCGGGGATTTAAAGAAGGGAAAAAAATAAGACCCCTTGATGCAGTTAAAGGAATCTGGGCTGCATTAAAAGTCAGGGTGGGATGCTGAAGGTTTGTTTTATTTCAATGGGATGTGTAAAAAATCTTGTTGACACAGAAACTCTTGCTGGAATTTTTGCTGTAAATGGATTTGAAATTTCATCAATTCCTTCAATTTCAGACATCATCATTATAACAACCTGCTCTTTCATAGAAGAGGCAAGGGAAGAAAATTTTGCAATGATAAGAAAAGTTTGTTCCCTTAAAAAGTCCGACCAAAAAATAATTGTTGCGGGTTGTATGGCACATTCACACGGAAGGGAAGTTTTTGAAAAATTCCCGCAAGTTGATGGTGTTTTTGGATTTTCAACTTATAAGAAACTTCCTGAAATTTTGAAAGAATTGAATAACAGAAAAATTTTTATCGGGGAAAAAGGCTTCTTAAACACTTCTTCTATGCCAAGATTACTTGCAACACCAAAATCCTATGCCTATTTAAAAATTGCAGAGGGCTGTTCCAATAACTGTTCCTATTGTAAAATTCCATCCATAAGAGGTCCATATAAAAGCAGAAGCATTTCAGACATTTTAAAAGAAGCCCGCATGCTTTTAGAATATGGTGTGAAGGAATTGATTTTAATTGCAAATGATACGGCTTTTTACGGAAAGGATAAGGGGAAGTTCTTACTTAAAAAACTTTTAAAAGAAATCTCCCGAACAGGTTTTGAATGGATAAGGGTTTTGTATATGCATCCCTCACACATAAATGATGAGATTATAGAGGCATTTGTGGAAAACAAAAACCTTCTGCCATACTTTGAAATACCTCTTCAGCACACAGATGATGTGATTCTTAAAAAAATGAGAAGAGAACCTTTTTCAAAAACGTTTAAAAAAATTGAAAGAATAAAAAAAACAGTAAAAAATCCGATTTTCCGAACAACCTTTATTGTGGGTTTCCCTGGTGAAACTGAAAAGAAATTTTTGAAATTGGTTGAGGACATAAAAAAATTAAAATTTCACTGGGTGAGTTTTTTCAAGTACTCTGCTGAAAAAGGGACACCTGCTTTTTCACTAAAAGGAAAAATCCCGGAAGAAGAAAAAGAAAGGAGAATCCAATATATTCAGGATGTTCAGAGGAAAATAACAGCAGAAAAAAACAGATATTTTGTGGGGAAAAAGCTAAAAATTTTGATAGACACTCCCTTTGAAGGACACGCATTTTTTCAGGCACCTGAGGTTGATGGAAGAATTCTTTTCTCAAAAAAGCAGAAACCGCAAGCATTTAAGGAATTTATGATTTCAGGGCTTGATGGTTATGACCTTTTTGTTGGATAAAAATTTGGAAAAAATAATTTTTGCCCTGTCGTTTGTTTTTCTGCTTTTTACCTCCGCTCCTACAGTTCAGCCATACAGAGATACAGGAGAACTTGCTTGTGTGGGTGCAACTTTGTCTGTTGCCCATCCGCCTGGTTATCCTCTTTATTCAATTCTGGGGAAGTTTTTTAATGAGGCAATTCTCTTCGGAAATCCTGCCTACCGAACAAGAATTTTGACAATTTTCTTTTCCTCTGCTTTTTGCGTCTTGCTTTTTGCTATTTTAAGGAAATTGAAACTCTCAATGTTAAATGCATTTTTGCTCTGTTTTGTTTTTCTCTTTTCAAAAGTTTTCTGGCTTCTTTCAATTGTCTGCGAGAACTACACACAGGATTTGTTTTTTATTGCTCTGCTTTTTTATATTGCAATTTTTATGGATGATTTTCCAAAAAAATTTTTTTTATTTGCTTTTATATGGGGAGTTTCTCTTGGGATGAGACCAACCTCAGTGCTTGCAATACCGTCATTTGCATTGATTTTTTTAAAAAAACACAAAACAAGTTTGAAGGATTTTTTAAAAGCGTTGTTTTTCTTTCTTTTAGGGGCAAGTGTTTTCCTTTTTCTCCCTATAAGAAGTTTAAAAAATCCTGTTATTGACTGGGCAGACCCCCAGACAATTAACCAGTTTTTCTATTCAGTAATGAGGAAGGCCTATGGAAGCGCACTTGACAAGGTTTCGGAGTTTTACACGATTTGGGAGACCTTTTTTCTTCAGATTTTTATTTTTTTTAAAGAACTCTTTTTCCAATACACTCCTTTTATTTTTGTTTTTGCAATCGCCGGTTTTTTTAAGGGGTT
>JAGHAG010000105.1 GCA_021161625.1 Elusimicrobiota bacterium | reverse complement strand
TTATATTCTCCTTCGTTGACTTTAAAGCCAAGAAAAGCAGTAAAGGCAGAATAAAGAAGTCCTAAAGAGTGGGGAAAATGAAGTTCCTCTGAAATCGTAATTTTATTTCCTTTTCCATATCCAAGAGTTGCAGTTGTCCACTCGCCAACGCCGTCAATCGTGAGGATTGCTGCCTCCTCAAATGGTGAAAGGAAAAAAGAGCTTGCAGCATGAGAAAGATGATGCCAGCAAAAGAGAATTTTATCCTCATTAATTCCAAAAGTTTTTTTAACTTTTTTTCTGAAATGAAGTTTTTCTTTTAACCATAAAGGAATTGCTTCTCTGAAAACGCCACAGGAGAAAGGCACTTCCTTCAGAATTGATGAAATGATTCTTTCAAACTTGTGAAAGGGTTTATCATAAAATACAACCCAGTCAATATCTTTTAGGGTTATGTTTGCTTCCTCAAGGCAAAAATTTATGGCATTTTCAGGAAAATTAAAATCGTGTTTTATTCTTGTAAATCTTTCTTCCTCAGCACAGGCAACAATTTTACCATCCTGAATTAATGCGGCAGCTCCATCGTGATACCAGCAGGAGACGCCCAGAATATTCATTAAAATTGCCTCCGTGCTGAATCAAGGCAAGAGCTGTTTTCCCCAGAAGGATGAAATCCCTTTTTCCAGTCAAAAAACAACTTAAAGAGCAATCCTGCAGGGATTATAAAGATTATATATACAATGGTAAAAAGAGCCTTGACCTGAAAATTTGCAACTTTTTTACCAAATTTTACCCATTTTTTATATGCCTTTTTTATTTTTTTAAACATCAAAATAATGTGTAAATAAAAGGAGCAACTGCTGCACTTTCAAAGAACACTATGAAAATCCCCAGAATTATGAGAATAAGAATTATTGGTATCAGCCAGAATTTTTTATTCTGCCAGGCAAATTGAAAAAATTCTTTAAACACATTCATGTCTGAATTATATTAAAATTTCTAAAAAAGGGTCAATTTTTTTTAAGAATTTTTTCTTTTAAAAGAAGGGCTGTTTTTTTAATTCCCTCTCTGCAAAAGTGAATACCGTCCTTTAAAAAGTATTTTTCAGGTGAGGGGGAATTTTCAAAAATTCTTTCAAGGTCAAGAACTTCAATCCCATTTTCCCGTGCAACACTTCTCAAAACTTCATTATAAAAGGCGTGAACACTGTTTAACCTTTTAGGATCTGGAAACAGTTTACTTCCTCGGGCAAGATAAATTGCCGTAGGGTGATTTGCTTTTAATACTGTCGGAGCAGTGATAAATATCAAACGAAATCCATGCTTTTTTGAGAGTTTTATCATTTCGGTCAGGTTTTCCCTGTATTCCTCAGGAGAAACTCTTGGGTGATAGGAAAAATTTTTTGTCGTTTTCTCTCTGAATGAATTTATAAGGTCTGCAAACAACTGATAAAATCTGAATTTTCCTAAAAAGTTTCTCAAACCAACAAACTTCCAGTATTTTGCAAGTTCCTTATCAGAATGACTCCATGCAGCCCAGTGGTCGTTCCAGCCAAACTGGACTGTTACAATATCAGGCTTTAATTTCAAAATTTTTTTTCTGAGAAGTACCAATCCCTGATAAGATGAATATGAACCAATCCCAGCATTTATAACCTCAAACTTTCTTGAGTTTTCATTGAGAAGTTTCTCAAGCAACCTCGGATATGAAGGAAAACCATTCTGGGGCACAGAATCACCCATACAGACAATTCTTATAATATCAGATTTTTTTTCAGAGATTTCAGGCCCTCTGAATCCAAGAGAATTGGTAAGAGTTGTGTCAGCATCAGGAAACCAGAAAAGGTCCTTGTCCTTGTGGAAGGTTGTGATAACAATCCCTTTTCCGGGAACAAATGTTTTATCTCCCAGATTTTTTATCCACTCAACATATTCCACAGAAAGTGGTGTTGTGGAATAACGATAATTGAAAATTCTCAAAGAAATTTCAATGGTGCCAAAAAAAATTAGCACTAAGAGCAGAGTGAAGAAAAATTTTTTTGAAAATGAAATTCCTTTTTTTCTTTTATTCTTTTTAGCACTCATTTTTCAGATATTCATTTTCTGCCTATCCCAGCCAGCAGTTTTTTTATTATTTTATCATCCTCTTACGCTTTTATCAAACAAGCCATGGGAAAAGCTTTAAACAAGATTCAGGGACTTGTGTTTTTTGAGAATTTTTTAAGTAAAAGATTGCAGGTTTTCAATTACTTAAAAACCTCGCCTGTTTCTTTTGCCCACAGCACAAAGTCAAGCTCGTTCATCGGAATTTTTATTTTTTTAGAAAAGTTTCTCATTTTGCTTTCAATTTCAAGATATTTTCTTTTTGAAAGTGTGGCGGGAATTTTGTCAATTACACCGTATATTTTCAGATTTTTCAAAATGTGTCTATCAAGAATTGCAATGTCTTTTCCCTTTCCAATGTTTCTCAGAAAATGACTTGCCTCTTTGTATCCATAACCTTTAACATTTTTTACAAGAAATTCCCTTAATTTGAAAACATCTTTTTCAGCGGTCAGATATTTTCTTAATTGAGCGAATGAAAAAATGTTATGAAGAATATAGTTTGCTTTGTTGTTTTTAAATCTCACTCCTCTCAGACAGTTTA
>JAGHAG010000076.1 GCA_021161625.1 Elusimicrobiota bacterium | reverse complement strand
ATTTGTTTTAAGAAATTTGTTTTAGTTTTTAGAAATTTCTTTTATCAAATCATCAAGATTACCCTGAAAGAATTTTGATTTCTGTGTCCAGGTAATTATAAAACCGTTCTTTACTTCTTCAATTGTTGAAATGTTTTTATTTGTAGCATGAATTTTGAGACGAACTGTTTTAAGGAGTTCTGATAAAGGCAGAGGGATGGGTCCAAATCTGTCTTTAAGTTCTTCTTCAAACTCTTTTAAAATAGACAGGGTTTTGATTCTTGAAATTCTTAAATAGAGGTGAAACCTTTCGTCGTCTGATATAACATAGTCATGCGGGATGAATTTTCCACCTGATATAAGCTTTAATTTTGTTTCCTCTTTCACAGGAACATTTTTTATTTTTGCAATTGCTTTTTCAAGAAGGGAAAAATAAAGTTGGCTGCCAACATCACGGATAAATCCGTGTTGCTGGGGACCAAGTAAATTTCCTGCTCCACGAAGCTGTAAATCCTGCATGGCAAGATGAAAACCCGAGGCAAGTTCTTCAAATTCTTCCAGAAACTCAAATCTCTTTCGTGCAAGAATTGTCGGGATTGCCTCGTAGAAGAAATAGCAATATGCTTTTTTAATGCCTCTTCCCACCCTTCCACGCAGCTGGTACATTTGTGCAAGTCCCAGCTTTTGCGATTCTCTTACAATTAATGTATTTACATTTGGTATATCCAGTCCGGATTGAATTATTATTGTTGAAATCAGCACACTGAATTTTCTGTTTGCAAAATCTGTCATAATCTCTGCAAGTTTTTTTGAACTCATTTTTGCATGTGCAACTTCTGTCTTTATTTCAGGGAAGAACCTTTTAAATTCCTCATGAATTTTTACAATGGATGAAATTCGGTTGTTTACATAATAAACCTGCCCGCCTCTTGAAATTTCGTTGAGCACTGCTTTTTTCAAAATTTCAGGATTGTATTTGCCAATAAAAGTTTCAATTTTTTTTCTTCCCGGAGGGGGAGTTTCTATCAGTGAAAGGGATGTTATCTGGGATAAAGACATGGAAAGTGTTCTTGGAATAGGCGTTGCACTCATCATTAGAATATCTATGTGTGGATATTTTTTTTTGAGAATTTCTTTTTGTCTGACGCCAAATCTGTGTTCTTCATCCAGGACAACAAAGCCAAGTTTTGCAAATTCAATTTTTTCATTAAAGACCGCATGGGTGCAGATTAAAATATCTATTTTTCCAGTTCTCAAAGATTTTAGAATTTTTTCTTTTTTACCTTTTGTAAATCTTGAAAGCATTTCAATTTCAACAGGAAAATTTTTAAATCTCTCCTTAAAAACAAAATAGTGCTGCTGTGCAAGAACAGTCGTGGGAGCAACAACAGCAACCTGATATCCATTCCAGCAAGCCCGAAAAGCCGCTCTCATTGCAACTTCTGTTTTGCCAAAGCCAACATCCCCGCATAAAAGATGGTCCATTGGATGAGGGGCTTCCATTTCCTTTAAAATTTTTTCAATTGCTTTTTTCTGGTCTTCTGTTTCCTCGTAGGGGAATTGCGCAGCAAAAGTTTCCTCTTCAGCAAACCCTTTAAAAGAGATACCTGTTAATGCTTTTCTTTTTGATGCGGTCTCAAGAATTTCTTTTGCAATTTTTATGTTGTTTTTAAAAACCTTTTCTTTTACCCTTGAGAAATCCTTTTCTCCAAGCCGGGAAAGTTTGGGCTTCACCCCAAAAGGTGCGCGAAATTTGTGGAGCAGGGAAATTTCTGTTAAAGGGATGTGCGCAATTCCATCAGCATATTTGAGAGAAATGTAATCGCTTTTTTTACCGTTTATTTCAAATTGGCAGAATTGTAAAAATTTACCTATTCCGTATTCTGTGTGGACGATGTAATCCCCTTTTTTAAAGGTAAGAGTTTCTTTTCTTGGTTGGGGCTTTTTTTCTCTGTATTGAATTTTTGTTCCCATGCCAAAAATTTCACTGCTTTTAAGCAGAGCAAATTTTTCATTCCATGAAATTATTCCGCCAGAAATCTGTGAGGTTTCAAAGTCCGCCTGTATATTTCTTTCCTCACAGAGTTCACTTAAATAAGAAACACTTGCAAGGTTCTCACAGAAAAATTTTATTTTGAAATTGTTCTTTTTGAAGTTTTCCATATCCATAAAAAAAACTTCCAGATTCCCACCATAAACAGGTGCCCGCCTTATTCCTGTTGTTTGTCCAAAAGGAGAGAGAATAATTTGCCCTGACAGATTTATTCTCGGAATTTTCTTTTCAAACAACTCAGGAAAAACTGCAACAAAATCATCTGGTAGAATCTCAAAAAAGTTTATTCCTTCTTTATGAAGGGGTGAGGGATGAATTAGAACAGCATCTACCTTTTTCTCACTTAGCTGCGTTTCGGGAGCAAAATAGAAAATTTCATCAATTTGCTTTGGACCAAACCTTATCCTGAAAGGTTTTAAAGAGAGAAAGTCCCACACATCCAGAATACCCCCTCTCAAGGAAAAATTTCCTTTTTCATACACAAAATCTGTTCTAACATATCCTGCAACTTCTAAAAATTTTAAAACCCTATCAGGGGTTTGTTTATCACAGGATTTAAGAATTTTTTTATTGAGAAATTTTTTAGGTTCAAGAACTTTTGTGTTTAAGGATGAAATATCAGAAAGAATTATTCCAGATTTTTTTTCAGCAATAAAGATGAGAGTCTGCGAAATATCTGAATAATCAATTGAAAATCGGGTTAAATTTGTTTTTAAATTAAAAATTTGAGAGAGGATTTTTAAGTCCTCAAAAATTACAAAACTTTCGTCAGGATTTTCAGATATGCAGATTAACTTTTTGTTTTCTTTAAGTAATTTTAAAAGGAGATATGCTCTCCCGCATGAGGATGAATCCCGTAGATATTTTTTTTCATGCATTAAATACCCACAAGATAGTCAGCCCCGATAAATCGGGACTGAAACCCCCATTTCCTTTACAATTTTTACTACCTTCATAAATCCTCATCTATTTCCTGGCTATCTTGAAAAATTTGTTCCTTATTTTGTAAAAAATTTTACCTTATCCATCGGAAATTTTCAATTTCCGATGCAAGGACATCACCCATTGAATAGAGAGCAGGTTTTTTGCCACAAACCCACTTTGCAGCAAAAACCGCTCCTTCAGCAAAGCACTTTCTTGAAAGAGCTGTGTGGGATATCTTAAAAATTTCTCCCTTACCTGCAAAAATCACCTCGTGTTCTCCAACAATTTCACCAGCTCTGATTGCATGAATTCCAAGTTCATCCTTTTTCCTCTCACCTGTAAAACCCTCTCTCCCGTAAGTTTTTTTCAGATGCCTTATGTCATTTATTATGTCAGCAATTTTTTTTGCAGTTCCTGAAGGGGCATCTTTTTTTTTATTATGGTGCGCTTCAACAATTTCAATGTCATAGTCATAGAGTTTTTCGCAAACTTTCCTTACAATTGAAAAGAGGAGATTTACCCCTCTGCTCATATTTGGAGAAAGAACAACAGGAATTTTTTTAGAGATTTTTTTTATTTCGTTTATTTCGTCTGCATCAAAACCTGTGGTGCCAACAACAGCAGGAATTTTTATTTTCTTCAAGTGTTCAACTGTTGCTTCGGGATTTGTAAAATCAATAAAACAGTCGCACAACTCAGTTGCTTTTTCAACATCATCTGTAATTTCAATTCCATTGATTTTGTCTCCTTTCTGAAAAGTCCCTTTCTTTTCAAGAAGACCTTTTATTTCAACTTCAGGGTCCTCCTTAACAACGTCAATTATATTTTTGCCCATTCTTCCGAGCGCTCCGCTGATACAGATTTTTATCATACGTCCTCCCTTCTCAGATTATAATCTCCCAATCTCCTAATTTTGCTTCACTTTTCATTTTTAACTTTTCACTTTTAACTTTTAATTCCCTTTGTCACCTTGTCACTTTTACAGCAGACCAAGGGTCTCGAGCTACATATATCCGCCGTAGCTTTAGCGTAGGCGGACTATCCTCTATCCACTGTCCTCTGTCCACTTTTTTTCTTGTCACTTTATTTTCTTGTCTCCATAT
>JAGHAG010000007.1 GCA_021161625.1 Elusimicrobiota bacterium | reverse complement strand
GAATTTATTTAAGAAGAAATGTAGCTCGAGACTCTTGGTCTGCCAAATAAAATGATATGGAGACAAGGAAACAAGATGGCAAGTGGAAAAGTAGAAAAGTTGAAAAGTGAAAAAGGGGACCCCCTACTGTTTCTCCCCCCTTTTAGGGGGGAGATTGAGAGGGGGGACTTATCAACTAAAAGAAATGTAGCGGGCGAATTATCATTCGCCAAGATTGTAACAAGCGATGGGAGGATAAAATGTATAAAAAAGTTTTGATTTTGATTTTTATTTTTGCTTTTTCTGCCTATTCTCAGGGTTTGAAATTTGAATATAGGGCAGTCCCGAAAATTGTTTCTGCAAAAGGTGAGTATAATTCTGTTTTCTATATTTATTACAATAATCCTGAGGACGCAAGAGTAAGCGGTTGTATTTTTAATCTTCTGGGTATGAAAATCGCTAATTTTAGAAAAGAAGGTGATACAGGGGTTCCTCTTTATGATGACCCTGATGCATTTGGGGGAGCGAAAGAGTGGGAAGGTCGTTTGATATGGGAGCCGAAAAATATTCCTTCCGGGATTTACATCTGGCAGATTGAGGTTGGAAATAAAATCTACACAGGAACAGTTGTTGTCGCAAAATAGTAAAAAAGTGGATAGTGGATAGTGGAAAGAGGAGAGTATGAAATTTGAAAAGTTGAATGTCTATAAGAAAACTAGAAAATTTGTAAATATGATTTATTGCATTGTTAAAAATTTCCCAAAATTTGAAAACTATGGATTAACCAGTCAGTTGACAAGAGCCTCTGTTTCTGTATTAGCCAACTTATGTGAAGGCTGTGGACGTTATACAACTAAGGAGAGGAATAAGTTTTTTAGAACTTCTCGTTCTTCTGCTTACGAATGTGTTGCTCTTCTTCAGATTGCTGTGGATCAAAATTATATAAGCGAGGAAACTTATTTGGCTCTTAAAAAAGAAATTGAGGAAATAAGCAGAATGTTAACAGGAATGATAAAATGAAAAAAATAGTATTGTTGTTTATTCTATCCACTCTCCTCTGTCCACTATCCTCTATTTATGCTGATTTTGAGGACCTTGGCTGGGGTGTGGCAGGGGCAGGTCTTTCAAACTCTGTGTGTCTATCAAAAAAAATTCCATCAATTTTCGCTAAAAATCCCTCTGCCTCACAGTTTTCTAAAATTCCTTATTTAACAGCAGAATATGAAAATCTTTATCCATCTCTTACAGATGGAAGCAAAATTCAAAGAAACATTTTTACTTATGCACAGGGTTTCAGTAAAAATGGTATTGGTCTGGGTTTTGAGGAATTTTTTCTTAAAGTTGATGAATTCGGTAAAATTTATGATGAGAAAATTTTTCTTTTAAATTATTCAAGAAAACTCAATGAAAAAAACCTTGTAGGATTGAATTTAAGGTATCTTTTCAAAAAGTATGGTTCAGATAATTATACTTTTAATGCAATTGATGCTTCAGGCAAGGCAACGGGCGAATCTGACCCTCTTTTTGCAAACGGATTTTCAAAAGAAGCATATGCTTTTGATGTGGGTTATTCAAGGGTTTTGTCTGATTTCTGGTTTTTTGGTTTGAGTGCGAATTATCTCAGTTCCCCTGATGTTTCTCTTGGCGGTGGGGATAGAAAAAAGCCCACATTCAAAATTTCAGTAACATTAGAGACAAAAAGGTCAACCGTTGGAAATTCTCTGGAATTTAATGATGGAAAATTTTTTCTTTCCTCTGGATTTGAAAAGAGGTTTTTCAGTGATGCTTTTAAGGTAAGGGGTGGGCTTTCAATAGGCAATTACCAGATGCGAAATCTGTCCATTGGTCTTGGATATGTTCATTTAAAAAAATTAGCAATTGACTGGGCATTTATTTATCCATTTTCAGGACTCCAGAGTTCAGGCGGAAGACAGAGAATTTCTCTTTCGTATCTTTTTGGGGAGGAAAAGGAAGAAGTTAAACCACAGGAAGTTTCACCTTCTAAAATAGAAGAACTTTTAATAAAGGCAAACAATGCCTTCAATAAACAGGACTGGAAAGAGGCATTTAGATTTGCAAGGGAAGTTCTGTCTCTTGACCCATCCAACTCTCAGGCAAGAAAAATTTATTCTGTTTCTTTTGATAAAATGAGTTCCCTTGCAAAACCATTTATAGAGGAAGGGAAGGAACTTACTTTAAAGGGCAAGTTTTCCGATGCTTTTAAGAAATTCAATTCTGCATTTGAAATTTCGCCGTTTGACGATGATGTAAAAATTCTTGTTGAGCGAATGAAAAAAGTAACAAAAGTTGTTTCCTCAAGCATAAAGCCCACAAAACCCGCATGGCTTTTAAGGAAAGGAGTTTCAGCGTTTCTCAATAGCAAAGGGAAAATTGCCATAAACTGTGCAATTTATCTCACCCAGATTGAACCTTCCTATATTAACAGAAAAATTTTAGAAATTTTCAAGGCTGAGTTCCCTGAAATTTATAATAAAATTCAACTTATACCCGGAATGAACCTTGTTGAGCAGAAACTTTATATTGCTCTTAAAAACATTTACAGTGCCAGATATGACATTGCAATAATGGAATGTCAGGACGTGCTGGAACTGGAACCTGAAAATGTTCTTGCAATGACGCGACTTGGTTCTGCCTATTATGCGCTTGGAAACAGGGATAAAGCGATTGAAATATGGAAGAGAGCGCTTGAAATTGACCCGAACAACAAAGACATTCTGGATTTTCTTGAAATAAAGACACCTGATGAGATTAAAAATTTTTATGAAAAAAGGAAAACAGAAAAGCAGGAAAGAATTAAAAATGTTAAAGATTTTTATCTGAAAGGATATGCGGCTTTAAGGAGAGGTGAACTTGATGAGGCAAGAAGTTATCTGAAAAAAGCAACAAGTATAAAGGGAGAGGAAAGCGAAGTTTTGCAATATAAAAAGAAGGCGCAAAAACTTCTTGCAGAGTGTGAGGCAAAAATAAGACAAAAACAGGAAAAGAATAAAAAACTCATGAAAGTTTACTGGGTAAACGGGATGAGTTATTACAGCAGGGGAGAATATAAAAAAGCAATTTTAGAATTTGAGAAGATTTTAAGAATTAATCCTAATCATGCCCCGTCTAAAAAAATGCTCAAACTCTGCAAAGAAAAAATCAAGAAATAGGAAATGAAAAATTTATTTTCGTATTCTAATTTTTGACGGCTCAATGATAATAAGTTTACCTTTAAGATTTTTTGTGGAAGCATTTTTAAGAAACTTTAAAAGTAAAGAATGAACGACAGGTTCATTTGACTTGTTTAATTTTAGCAGAATTATGCCATAGTGGATTTTTGGTGGATAAAGGATTATATTTCCGAAGTCGGTATCTATGGTTATCAGGGTTAATTTTAATGTTCTTGCTTTATTAAAAATTTCCTTATCACTTCGGCTTGTAATCTTGAGGTCTTCTACGGTGAAAATTTTAAAACCATTCTTTTTCAGAAGAGTGATTGTTTTATAAGGGACACATTCGTCAGCGAGAAATTGCATGTTTTAGTTCTTTTGAAAATACAATTTCTTCATTTTTTATAATAGAATTGGCATAGTGAATGCAGGCTCTGATATCCTTTTTTGTAATCCGAGGAAAATAATCTTTAATTATTTCATCAAAACTACAACCATTCTCTAAAAGGTCAAGAATTTGCCAGACCATAATGCGAGTTCCCTTTATAATTGGTTTTCCATGGCAAATTTTAGGATTCACAGTAATTCTATTGAGAAGATTATTTTTCATTTATCCTCCTGATTTTAATTTTAACATAAAGGGAAATTCAATGTCAATGTTTATTGCATCGGAAATTGAAAATTTCCGGTGGGTAGGTTAAAAAAGGGTTCTTACAATTATAAAAGTTTTTTTGTTCTTTTTTACTTTGATGTCGTTTATGACTTTTTGGGAAATTATTTTTCCATAAGCATCTTTAAAGTAGAGCCGCAAATGATATTCTCCCGGTTTTACAGGAATTCTTGCAAGGTCAATTCTTGCGGGAAGCGTTCCCCAGCACCTCAAATCAGCTGTTTCAGTTGCAGCGCCAATTGCTCTTAAAGTTGCTCCTGCAAGCCAGCCACTTGCCAGTCCTCTTTTTTTGGCAACTTTCTTTTCTGCTTTTTTTGCAAGAGCATATTTTATCCATGCTCTTGCAATTGCCTTTGCGCGGGTTCTTGCGATTCTATCAGAAAGATTTTTTATTGCAATGCGGGATACATCTGAAATTGTCTTTGTTTTTGCCTGAACATCTGTGCCTGAAACCTCTATTTCTGCACCTGCACAGGAAAATTTGGGCTGTATGTACTGGGGAAAAGCCACTCTGAAGGTTTCTTTTGCTGATATTGCCCTTGCAGCTGCCCGTGCCTCTTCAATGTCTGACCTTTCCTTTCCTGAAACTTTCACACTTTCAACATAAGCCCATCCCTCACCAAAAGAAAATTCAATAAAATGATTTATTTTTTTAGGAGCAGGCCCGTTTAAGTGCAGAATGATGATTTCACTTTTTTTTCTTTTCTTCCCCTTAGCCCCGAGTTTTCTGAACCACTGAATATCATCTGAAAAGCCAAGTCGTTTTGCAAGCATATAAGCACTTTCAAGAAGTTCTCGAGGTGCATTTTTTTTGTATAACCGAATTGCATTTTTGTATTCAATAAGAGCACTATTTAATTCCCCTGCATTTTCATAAATCAATCCCATAATGTATCTGATTGCAGGGTCTCCTTTGTAAACATTTTTTGTGCCATAACGGGTTTCAAGTTCCTGAAAAAAGTAATTCATCTGCCGTGCTTCAACAAGAGCGCCTTCTTCATCACCAAGCAGGGTGTAATTCAGGGCTTTAAAAAAATAAATCAGCGCTATCTCAAAATCCTCGCCATAATAGGGTCTCATTGTATCGTTTATGAGAAATGTGGATGCTTCTTTTGTGATGCTTTTTGTGTAAAACTCGTCTGCAAGTCGTTTTGCTTTCTCAAAGTGTTGATTGCTTTCTTTGTAATTTCCAGCCAGATGATTTAGAAGCCCTAAATCCAGATGATACAGAAGTGCATTTTTTTTGGGATAGAATCTGTTTTTGTTTGCTTTTATCTGCTCAATTGCCTGAATATAATTTCCCTGCGCGATTTGCCAGTTCAAACGGATATAGATGTCAGGCGGAGTGCAGGCAGAAATTAGCAAGAAATACAGAGCAAAAAGTAACGGGTAAGTGGGGAGTGGTGAGTGGTGAGTAGCAAGTGGCAAGTAGTCAGTAGTAAGTAGTGAGTGGTAACCAGTTTTGTCATTGGAAACTAGAAATTTGTTATTTTCCATTTTTGATTTTTCATTTGTCATTCTATTAATGTCTTCTCACAATATCCTTTACCTTCATCAATCGCACTGTATTTGCTCTTTCCATTTCTTCAAGTTTGAAGTTTATAAATTTTATGGTCTCAATGAGGTCGGGTATCATCCTGTATTCAAGGGAATTTACTCTTCTTCTGGTTGAGGCAATTTCTTCACACAGGGACCTTATCTCAAACAAAAGCGCTCCAACTTTCAAAATTTTTTCAATGTTTTCATTAAGAAGTTCAACAGCCCTGTCCCAGTAAAGAACAGACTGGCTTTTTTTGTAATTGATGGGATTTGCGGATTTTTGAACATCAAACTCAGCACTTGTCACACCAAACAAAATTTTTTGCTTCATTTTTACAGAAATTTTTGCTTCAGATTTTTTTGCTAATTTTTCGGTTTGTTCGGGTGATAAAAATCCATCTCCCAGAACTGCGAGAGAGAAAATTTTTTTGATTTCTTTGTTTAGTTTTTCGTATTCTTCAAAGAATATATCCTTTTTTTCAAGAAAATTCTTCATCAACTCATCCTGCTTGTCCTTTAAAAGTTTCCATCCCCTTCTTGCAATTTGCAGAGTTTTTTTTAGCCTCTGCAACTCCATTCGGGTCGGGTTAACTGAAAGACGCATGGTTAAATTCTCAAAGTCCGAATTTTGACCTTTTCACAAGTTTCTTTATTTTTTTCTGTCCTATCCAGACCTTTTCGTTTGTTTCAATGTTTATAAGTTCAAGTTCAATCTGATAATAGCGAACAGTTTTTCCACCGAGTTTATCCAGAATGCTGTTGATTGTGCCCTGGAGCATAAAATCCGCTGCCTTTTCTTTGAAAAATTCTTTTGCATTTTCTTCGAATTTCTGCTGGTCTGCCCTTTCTTCACGGATTTCCTCTCTCTGAGTTTTTGATGCAACAAATTTTACTTTTCCAGAATTTAAAAGTTCTCTTTCAAGGTCTTTTACAAAAGTTTCTGTTGCAATGTGCTCTGCTGATTTATTGCGAATTGTTCCCACAATAACCCTTGGTTTTTTTCCGTGTTCGTTGATAAAATCTGAAAGCCATGGTCTTGAAAGACAATCAGATACCATTGCTTCAGCCACAAGCCGTGAGTCCGTGTCATTCCAGTAGCCAGAAAGGTCAACAGTTTCATCAACAGCAATTCTGCTCACCTTTGTTGTGGCACATCCAAAGATTAATAGGGAACAAACTCCACAGAGAATTTTTTTCATAAAAACCTCCTGTACCGCTTTTGCGATATTTTAAATTTTAAATTTGATTTCTTCAAGATTCCATCCACACCATTCCTTCAGGCAGTATCCTTTTTCCTTTTGAGATATACAATTAAAATCCAGTCCTCTGTCAAGACCTGTTTTAATAAGGTCTGAAAAAATCCGCACATAAAAATTTGCCCTTGATGATGGGTCATACTTGTTCCAGTTTTCATGCCAGTTGTACTGCGGATTTTGATAACGGGATGTAACAAGGCCTGCAATGTGTTTTGGATGCCATCCTTTAGACATAAGGGTTCTCGTGAGATTTTGAAGATTCGTTGGTTTTAAAAGATGGTCGTTCGGGAAAAGAAGACAGTGATTTATGCACGGCGGAAGTTCATCAAGATTTATTGCATAATAGGTCTTTGCCCAGCGGGATGGCTCATCAATTTCAGTTTCATCAAAACTCTTGTGAATTTTGTAAAGTGTGCTTTTTTTATAGGCACTCATCACGGTTTTAAAAGTTTTTGAAACATCCGGTATTTTACAGGAAGTTTTTTTTGCAAGTTCTATTGCTTTATTCAGGTCTTTTCTTATTTTTAAAGCATCATCAAGAGTGATTTTTTTTCTTGGTACAGCAATTCTTGGCGGGATTGTCTCAGAAATGTATTTTCCAACCTTCCACCATTGGATTTTGTGCTTTTGATGGGTGCTAAAAGGCGTTCTTATATCTCTCATATAAATAGGGTCCCCATACATTGAAAGGTCAAATGAAATTGCCTCTCTCATACCTCTTTTTGATTTGCCAATAGCAACATCTGTTATAACGCAGGGAAGTTGAAAATTTTCTTCTGCCAGTTCCTTAATAATGATGTGTGTGAGAAATTCAAGAATTTTCCCCATGCCCTCAAATGCCTTACCATGCCTTATTGAAACAGGTCTTTTTCTTCTTCCCTTTACGGCTTTGTATTTTTCTTTTAAAGTGGCGGAGACAAATCCTATTTTTTCAAGGGATTTATCTGCAGGGGAGTATCTGGAAACTTTGAATGAAAAATGGTATCCCTGTCCCGTCATTATAGGAAGAGGATTTATTTTAAATCTTTTAAAAACCTGCAAAATTTTTTGATACACAGGTTCCATCAGGTGAAAAATCTCTTCTGGATTTGTATATATAAGTGCGGGCTTGTCAAGATTAAAATATTCAATATCCAGAAAACCAAGAGTTGAACCTATATCCCACACTGACCTGTAAATATCAAGTTCATTTTCAAGTATCCAGGTAAAGTATTCTTTCGGGGCTGACATAAATTCAATATTTTTTGTTTTAAGGAGTTTTACTCCGTATCCCACCAGATATTGTGCTGTAAAATTCTGGGGATTTTCAGGTTTGCCTCCGCAGTATTCGGCTATTCTTTTCTGAATGAATTCATTTTTATAATATTCAGCAATATTCATCTGCTAACTCGGTAATTTTTTTTAATTCCTTCTCAAATAATTCTAACAAATAATTCATTTCTTTTCTATGTGTTTGTCTTTTAACAGTTATGGGATTGCCTATGATGTAAACTCCCTTTGAACCCGGAAGGGGAATTTCCACCTGATTCCAGTAGTTCTTTAAAATAATTTTGGTTTTTACAGAAGCAGTAAGAGGAAGAAGAATGACACCTGTCATGTATGCGATTTCAAGGATGCGGATTTGAGAATGATGATTACGCAACATCGGT
>JAGHAG010000025.1 GCA_021161625.1 Elusimicrobiota bacterium | reverse complement strand
ATTGTAAAGGTGAATATGACAGGGCAAGAAAAGATTTTGAAAAAGCAATGGAAATTAACCCGAAATATGAATATCCTGTTGGAAATATTGGCGGTATTTATTTCCAGCAGGGGAAATTCTCTCCTGCTCTCAAATGGTTAAACAAAGCGCTCGGTATGAAAGACGAATCAAATCTGTTCAATGAAATTTACTGGTTTAAAATTCTGATTTACAAGGAGCAGGGAAACAAAGAGTTTCTTGAAATTGCCCTGAAAAAAGCGGAAAATTACATAAAAAAACAGATTAGGAAATATCCGAAAAAAGCGTTTAATTATCTTGACCTTGCTGAAATTTACTGTGAGGCAGGGAAGAAGATTGACGAGGCAAAAAAACTTGCTAAAAAAGGTTTCAAACTGAAAAAGGATTATTATTCTCATTATGTTCTTGGAAGGGTTTATCTTGCTGAATGGAAGGCATTGAAAGCAGTAAAAGAGTTTGAAAAAGCAATTAAACTCAATCCATCTGACATATGGAGTTATTACTGGCTTGGCAAAACATATTTTTACCGTCTCGGAGATAGTGAAACAGCAAAATACTATTATGAAAAAGGTCTCAAAATCAATCCCAACTTCCGCCTGATTAAAAAAGAACTGAGGAAACTCAAATGAAACGTTCATGTCCCGACAAATCGGGACGCAAATTAGGAATGAAAATACCCCCTACTGTTTCTCCCCCCTTAAAGGGGGGAGATTGAGAGGGGGGATTTACAGATGAAAAATGAAAAATCAGTGGTAAGGATTAAGTAGAAAATTAAAGCAAATATGAAAAAATTTTTTATAATTGACGGAAACGGATACATGCACAGGGCATACCATGCTCTTCCTAAATTCACAACACCTGATGGAAAACCTTCGGGGGCACTTTTTGGTTTTTTGAGAATGCTTTTAAAAATCATAAAAAAGGAAAAACCTGACTATCTTGCTGTTGCCTTTGACTCAAAACACCCAACTGAAAGACAGAAAAAATTTGAGGAATACAAAGCACAGAGACCAAAGACAGATGATGAACTTATAAGTCAGTTAAAAGAAGCAAAAAAATTTGTTGAAGCACTCGGAGTAAAGGCGATTGTCTATCCGGGCTGGGAAGCAGACGATATCATTGCTTCCCTCTGCGAAAAATTTAAAAGAGATTTAAAAATTTTTGTTGTTTCCTCAGACAAGGATATTTCCCAGATTGTGGGTGAAAATATTTTGCTTTACAATGAGATGAAAGACCAGATTTTTGACGAAAAGGGGATTTTCTCAAAATACGGAGTAGAACCTCAAAATTTTGTTGACTGGCTTGCACTCACAGGGGATTCTTCAGACAACATTCCCGGAGCAAGCGGCATAGGACCTGTTACAGCAACAAAACTCATAAAAGAATTTAAAACAGTTGAAAATCTTTACGAAAACTTAAACAAACTTCCCACAAAAATCTCTGAAAAACTATCCGCCTCAAAAGACAATGTTTTTCTTTCAAAGCAGCTTGTTACTTTGAGGAAGGACATACCCATTGATTTTAAAATAGAGGATTTTAAATATGAACTGAATAAAGAAAATCTGATAGAACTTGCCAGAAAGTGGGATTTTAAGTCAATTTTAAGGGAATATTCTGATGAAAATGAATTTGTGCTTAAAGTAGAGGCAAAATATGAAAAAGACCCACAGAAATTTCTTTCAAGGGATGAACTCTATATAAATTTTATAGAAGAAAAAAATTCCCGTGGCTTTGTTATTGCAGGAGAAAATCAGGCAATATTTTTGCCTGAAAATCCGATGGAACTTTCCTTCAAAGAGCAGCAGGGAATTGTTGAAAGAATCCTTTCACAGAAAAAAAAGGTTCTAACAAACGACTCAAAATTTCTTATAAAATTTGCGCTTTCAAAATCCCTTGAGATACAAAGTGATTTTACAGATCTTTCTCTTATGGGTTATGTAATTGATTCAAAACCTGACCAGAGCATGCCTTCTCTTTCAAGAAAGTTTTTGAAAAAAGACCTTCCACAAACAAAGGATTTTGTTCAGCTTGCAAAAAACAGTGTAATTGCATTTGAACTGAAAAAAGTTTTAAGCAGAATAATAGAAAAAGAGAAACTCGGGCTTCTGTATGAGGAAATAGAACTTCCTCTATCAAAAATTCTTGCTTATATGGAATACTGGGGGATAAAGGTTGATTCTGAAATTTTCAAAAATCTTTCCAGAAAACTGGACGAACGAATAAAAGAACTTGAAGCCGAAATTTATAATCTTGCAGGAATGAAATTTAACATAAGGTCTCCAATAGAATTGAGAAATGTTATTTTTGGAAAGTTGAATTTGCCAATAATAAAAAAAACAAAAACAGGACCCTCGCTTGACAGCGAGGTTTTAGGTGAACTTGCTCCTCTTCATCCAATCTGTCGCAAAATTATAGATTACCGCACATTTTTCAAATTAAAATCCACCTATGTAGATGTCTTTCCTGAACTTGTTGCCGATGATGGTCGCATCCACACAAATTTCAATCCAACAGGAACCCTCACCGGACGCCTTTCTTCATCACAGCCCAATCTTCAAAATATTCCTGCAAGAGGCGAATGGGCAACTGAAATAAGAAGGGGTTTTATTCCTGAAAAAGGTAATGTTTTTCTTTCTGCGGATTATTCCCAGATAGATTTAAGAGTAATGGCTCATTTCAGCAAGGACATGCGTCTTTTGAAGGCATTTCAAAATGATGAGGACATTCACATTTTTACAGCACAAAAAATTTTTAATTTACCAAAGGAAAAAATCACGCCACACCAGAGAAAAATAGCAAAGACAATAAATTTTGGAATTATTTATGGAATGGGGGTCTGGGGTTTAAGTGCTGACCTTGGAATTACAAAGGAAGAGGCAAAAGAGTTTATCTCAAATTACTGGAAAACATTTCCCGGAGTTAAGGAGTTTACGGAAAAATGTGTAAAACAGGCACAGGAAAAAGGCTACACAGAGACAATTTTCAAAAGGAAAAGAATTGTCTATGGGCGCAGTTCTTTTGAGCAGAGGGTTGCAATAAACACTCCAATACAGGGTTCATCCTCTGACATAATAAAAAAAGCAATGGTGGAAATTTTTCCAGAACTTTTTCTTTTTGATGCAAAATTAATTTTGCAGATACACGACGAACTTCTTTTTGAAGTTCCTGAAAGCAGAGTAAAAGAATTTGCAAATAAAGTAAAAAAGGTTATGGAAAATGCAGTCAAACTGGAAGTTCCGCTAAAAGTAAATTTGAAAAAAGGAAAAAATTTTGGCGATGTTCAGGAATTTAAAATATAAAATAATTTTTCTTTTTCTATTTTTCACTTTCGCCAATGCAAGAATTTCAAAGATTGAAGTTAAAATCATAGAAAATGGAAAATTTTGCGGTTCTGTAAATCTGCTTCTGGTAAATGGCATGGGTTATGTAAAGACAATGGATGTGGCAAATCTCTTTTATTTAAAGGCAGAGTGGCTTCCAGATAAAAAATGCGTGCGCCTTTTAAACAACAAAAATGATGCAATTGAACTTTTTATTAAATCAAAAAAACTATACATAAAAAAACGGCTTTTTACTCTGAAAAAAGACCCCATTATTTTTGAAGGCAGTTCCTGGATACCTCTGGAATTGATTGTCTCAAGGTCTTTTCAGTCGTTTGTTTCTGCAAAGGTGAGGTGGAATTTTGCAAAGAAAATTTTAGAAATTAAAAGAGAAAAAATCGCCCTCAAAAAGAAAAAGCGCATTCCCCAGTTTCGCACAAGATATGAAAAAAAATATCGCAAGGTTACAAAAATTGTCATAGACCCCGGTCATGGTGGAAAGGACCCGGGTGCCATTGGCTATGATGGAACAAAAGAAAAAAACATTGTGCTTGACATTGCATTACGCCTTTACAAACTTCTTGCAAGAGATTCCAGATTTTCGCCGATTTTGACCCGAAAAACAGATGTTTTTCTGCCCCTTGCAACAAGGGCTTTAATTGCAGAAAGGGCAAATGCGGATTTGTTCGTTTCAATTCATGTAAACGCATCCTACAACAAATACACAAAAGGATTTGAAGCATACTTTCTTTCTGATGTTGCCTCAGATGAAGAAGCGCAAAAGGTTGCCAATTTTGAAAACGCTGTTGTTGAACTGGAAGAGGGAACCACCTATAAAACAGATGTAAATTCAATTTTGTGGAGTATGAGATTGAATGAGTTTATGAACGAATCGTCAGAATTTTGCGGAATTCTAAATTCAAAAATAAAAAACATCATAAAAACCCGCGGAATAAAGCAGGCAGGCTTTTATGTTTTAAAAGGCGTTAAAAGGCCTGCGGCTCTTCTTGAAATTGGATTTATCACAAACAAGGGTGATTTAAGAAAACTAAAAAGTGCAAAGTTCAGACAGAAAATTGCAAGGGCAATTTATGAGGCAATAGTTTCATACAAGCAGTGGAGTGAAAAAAATTAAAAATGCAAAAAATAGTTCACAGTTCATAGTTCATAGAGGTTAGTAAAAAGTGGACAGAGGACAGTGGATAGAGGATAGACAAAATGTCATTCCTGCGGAAGCAGGAATCCAGAAGTCGGAAGTGTAGCGGGCGAATTACCATTCGCCAAGAATGGAGACAAGAAAATAAAGTGACAAGGTGATAAAGTGACGAAGTGATAAAGGAAATTAAAAGTTAAAAGTGAAAAGTTAAAAACCCAGCCCCGCTTAGCGGAGCTGGGCGGGGTTAAAAGTGACAAATGACAAATTAAAAATGAGAGATGAAAAATGGAAGGGAATTTTTGAAATTTTGTATGGGGTTTTATAAAATAAGCCATGAAAATAGGGATTTTTTCTGATATTCATGGAAATTTTGAAGCACTTGAAAGGGTTCTTGAATTTCTGGAATCCCGTGTGGATAAATTTATCTGCTGTGGTGACATTGTTGGATACGGTCCAAAACCAAATGAATGTATTGAAAAAATTTTATCTCTCGGGGATAAAATTGCCTGCGTGTGTGGTAATCACGACTGGGCTGCTCTTGGTCTTGAAGACATTACAAAATTTAATGAAGATGCCCGAATTGCAATTAAGTGGACGAGAGAGGTTTTGTCCGATGTTTCTGTGAATTTTCTAATGGGTCTGGATTACAAACTTGGCGGAGCGGATTTTATTGTGGTTCACGGCTCTTTGAGAGACCCTCTTGATGAGTATATTCTAAACACAAGCGACTATATCCCTTCAATGAAAAAACAGGCGAGAAAAATTCTCTTTGTTGGTCACACCCATCAGCCACTTATATTCAGGGGAATATCAGGAGTTGTGGACATTATTCCACCAATCCCTGAAAAGCCCATTTTTCTTGAAGACGGTTCAAAATATCTTGTAAATGTTGGTTCAGTCGGTCAGCCGAGAGACGGAAATCCAAAATCCTCATGTGTTGTTTACGAAGAAGAAACTTCTCAGATTACCTATCACAGAGTTGATTATGACATTGCCAAGGTTCAACAGCAGATGAGAGAAGTACGTCTTCCTGAATTTTTAATCCAGCGTCTGGAGAGAGGTGTATGAACATCAATCCTGGTATTATTCTTGATAACAGATACAGAATTGTTTCCCTGCCGAGAGCAGGAGGGATGTCCCTCATCTATAAAGCACACGATTTAAAGGAAAACAGAACTGTTGCAATAAAGGTTTTAAAAGAAGATATCATAAACAAAAACGAGGCAATACTGAGGATGAAAAAAGAAGAGGAAATAGGACTCCTTCTGGATCACAGAAATATTGCCAGAATATATCCCCCACCTGAGGAAAGAAGTTTTTACTATCAGGTTATGGAATACATTGAAGGAATAACTCTTGATGAATTCATTTTAAAGCATAGAAGACTTACGGTTAAAAACGCAATTTACATAATCTTACAGCTTTTAGATGCGATTGAACACATGCACTCAAAAGGGGTTATTCATCAGGATTTAAAACCGCAGAACATTCTTGTTGTTAGGGGAAACGAGATTAAAATAATAGATTTTGGTCTTTCATATTACAGGAATTCAAAATATACACTCTGGAAAAATCTGCTTGCGGTCGGCGGTACGGTTGCGTATATGAGTCCACAGAGGATAAATGGAGATATTTCCTCTGAATGCGATGTTTTCTCAGCAGGGGTGATTTTTTATCAGATGCTTACAGGAAGGCTCCCCTATACAGAAACAGAACTTATCTCATTTGCATCAAATCCCAGAAGTAAAATCACTCCTAAAAAAATTTCGTTTTACAACCGCCACATACATCCCAAACTTGAAGAAATTGCAATGAAAAGCATTTCTCTTGAAAAAGATTCAAGATTTTCCACTGCTTCTGCTTTTGGGTTTGCAATATCCCGCGTTGCAAAGCAGGCAATTGCCTACAGAAAAAAGGAAATAGACTGGTTTTTTATTATTGTCATCTGCCTGCTTTTTATTGCGGTTTTCATTCTCATAAAATTGTTTCTTTTATTCAGATGAGATTTCTTTTCATCTTCTTTTTACTTGCTGGAAGTCTTTTCGGACAGAAAGAATTTATAAATGCTTCAAAGGAATTTGTTCGTGGAAATTTTGTTGAGGCAGAAAAATATCTTTCTTCCTATTTAAAAGAAAATCCAGAAGACGGAAAAGCAAAACAACTTTATCAAAGAATTGCAATGGAACTTACCCGCCAGAATCTCAACAAGGGAAACGATGAAGAAGCACACAAATGGGCAAAGAAAGCATATCAGATAGACCCGTCAAACACAAAGGCAAGAGATTTATATCTTGCAACAAGAAAACTTGAAAAACCAAAACTTGAAAAACAAGAAGTCAAAATTGCACCGCCAAAACTAAAGAATTTGAAAATTACACCTCCAAAAACGCCCAAAATAAAACCCCCGAGTGTTGGGCTTAAAAAACCAAAAGAAAAAATCAAATACAGAGAGATTTACAAAACAAAAGAAATTGTGAAAGAAAAGGAAGTTTTCAGAATTCCTTCGTGGGTCTGGCTCAGTTTTGTATTAAATCTTATACTGGCAGCAGGCATTTTTTTTGTTTACTCATACAGAAGAAAAAGAAAGCGTCTTATTCTTGAGGAAAACATTAAAAGAAAACTTGAGCTCGCAAGCACACTGAAAAGAGAAGGGGATATTCTGATAAAAGAACTTGGCAAACAAAGGGCAAAGGAAATTTTTTATCTTTTAAAACTTGATGAAATTCCTGATGACATTAACATAAAAATCATTGAAGAGGGTAGAGCATTTACTGACATAAATCCTGTGCCAAGGTTAATTGCAGATGCTGTTGAACTTTCTGAAAAATTTCTTGATGACAGAGAACGGCTAACTTTTGCAATGAAATACGCTGATTATCCCAACAACAGGGTCAGGGCAAATGTGGCAAAGGCAATTTATAAAGTAAAACCACAAGTAGCATTAAAAATTTTAAAGGAAATGTCTGTTTCATTTGACCGATGGATGAGGTTGTCCTGTGTCTGGGCGTGTTCACAGATAAAGAGCCGCGATGCAATAAACATCTTAAAAAAACTTGCGGACGACGGGGATGTTGCTGTTTCCCTCTCTGCCCAGAAAGCGTTTAAGGAAATTGAAAGCCAGAATGAAAAAGTAAAAACATGACCGAAAAAGAAAAAACAAAATGGATTGAATTTTCCCTTGTGAAGGGATTGAACCAGATTCTATTGATGGAATTGTATCTCTTTAACAAAAACCCATTTGAAATAGAAATTCAGGGAGAGGATTTTTTCAAAAAAATTACAGGCAGAAAAATAGATTTCAATGAAAAAATAAAAGCCCTTGATGAAGAACTTTCAATTATGAAAAAAGAAAAAATAAAAACTGTTTTTATTGAGGATGAAGAATATCCAAAACTCCTGCGTGAAATAAAACACCCACCTCTTTTTTTAAGGATAAAGGGGACAATTCCAAAAGATTCAGAAAGGATGATAGCAATTGTAGGAACAAGAAGATACACTCCCTACGGCAGAAGAATAACCCAGCATTTTTGTGAAGAACTTGTAAGAAGAAATTTTCACATTGTAAGCGGTTTTGCAAGGGGAATTGACACCATTGCTCACAAAACTGCAATTGAAAACAGGGGAAAAACAATTGCAGTATTTGGTTCAGGAATAGATGTGGTTTATCCCCCTGAAAACAAGAACCTTGTGCAGAAAATTGTTGAAAATGGAGCCATTGTAAGTGAATATCCCTGCGGAACGCAACCTCTCAAAAGAAACTTTCCAGAAAGGAACCGCATTATAAGCGGGATTTGTTTTGGTGTCTGTGTGATGGAAGCGCCCAGCAGAAGCGGTGCCCTTATAACTGCTGATTTTGCGTTGGAGCAGGGAAGAGAAGTATGGGCTTGCTGTGGAGAAATTTTTGAGAAAACTTTTCAGGGTTGTTTTAATCTGATAAAAGAAGGGGCAAAACTTCTCACATCCATTGAGGATATAATGGAAGAGATAGAACTTCCCATGGAGTTTGCTGAAAAAAAGGAAATCAATAAGCAGGAAAATCTCAACCTCACAAGAAACCAGAAGCTTGTTTATGATGTGATAGGTTTTAAGCCGATTCTTTTTGATGAAATAAAGGCAAAAACAAACTTTTCCACTCCGGAAATTTTCAAACTATTGACAGAACTTCAAATATATGGATTTATAGAGACATATCCAGGTGGAAAATTTGTGAGAAAAAAATAGAAAGATGACAAGTAAACAAGATGACAAGTGGAAAAGTAGAAAAGTTGAAAAGTGAAAAAGGGGACCCCCTACTGTTTCTCCCCCCTTTTAGGGGGGAGATTGAGAGGGGGGATTTATCAACTTGTCAACTTTTTAACCCATCCAGCCCTTTACAAAAGGGCTGGATGCCTGAAAGGCCGCCCAGCCCTCTATGCATGAGAGATAAAGTTAAAGAGATGTGAGAATGCTTGGAGAAGGGTAAATGCAAATTAAAATCGTGTT
>JAGHAG010000113.1 GCA_021161625.1 Elusimicrobiota bacterium | reverse complement strand
CCCGCCCTTTTGAAAAAGGGCGGTGGTTCCAAACAATATCAAAATACCAATGTTCTAAATTCCAAACAGTTTAGGTTATTGGGATTTAGGATTTTGAATTTGTTTGGTGCTTGTAATTTGGTGCTTGAAATTTATAGAAATATGTGCCTTTGGCACGGAAGTTTCAATCAGTTTCGTTCCGATTTATCGGAACAAGTTTCAACAAATTTCAATCAATTTCGTGAGCACAGTGAACAAGTTTCTTTCCACTATTCGCTATTCCCTCATTACTCGTTACTCATTACAAAATTTAAAATATCGCGAAGCGATAGAAAGGAGGGGTTATGAGGATTTATCTTATTCAGCACGGTGAGGCAAAATCAAAAGAAGAAGACCCTGAAAGACCACTTACAGAAAAAGGAAAATCTCAAGCAAAAAAAGTTGCAGAGTTTTTAAAGGGAAAAATCAAACCTGCCTGCATCTATCACAGTGGCAAATTAAGGGCAAAGCAAACAGCAGAAATTTTTTCTGAAGTTCTTGGAATTAATGACCTCATTGAAGAAAGTTCTCTTGCACCTCTGGAAGATGTAAAAATTTTTGCCTCTGTTGTGGAAAAACACAGCGGTGAATTAATGGTTGTAGGGCATCTTCCGCATTTAAGTAAATTTTCCTCTTTTTTGCTCTGTGGTGATGAAAATGCACAGATTTTGAAATTTCAGATGGCAGGTGTTTTTGCACTTGAAAAAGAAGAAAGGTGGCAGGTTTCATTTGCAGTAATTCCTGATTTGGTTTAATGATTGTTGTTGGAATTGATGAAAACGGGCTTGCGCCCCGTCTGGGAATGTTCTGCGTAACAGCGGTTGCATTTAGATGCAAAAAGTACACCCCTCAAAGTTTCTGGAAGGAGTTTGAAAATTTGAGGATTGTTGACAGCAAACTTATGATTTCATCAGGAAAAACGCGCAAAGGGAAATTTGCTGTTCTTGAATTTTTAAGGATATACAAAAATTTTGTGCCAAAATCTTGGAATGAATTTCTGTCAGAGGTTAGTTTTTCAAAACTGGATGATTTAAGAAAAAATTGCGGACAAAAAAATTTCTGCTGGATTTATGATGAGGAAATAAATTTTAAGACAGAAAAATCCCGGGTTTTATCTAAGAAAAAATTTCTTGATGTAAAAGTCAATTTTGTCTGCCCAAAAATTTTTAATTCTGCAATAAAGCGAACAGATAACAAACTTGCATTTGAAATAGAAATTCTTGAAAAATTTTTTAAGTTTTTTCTAAACAGATACAGAGAAAAAATCCTTTTTTTGTGCGGGAAGATTGGTGGAACAAAAAAATACGAAAAGTTTTTTAAATTTTTAAGTTCTTTTAAAATTCTTGAAAAAAAAGAAAGGGAAGATTCAATCTATGTTTTTAAAAATTTTGAAGTTAGATTTATAAAAAGTGCAGAAGGAAAACACTTCCCTATTGCACTTGCAAGCGTTTTTGGAAAGGTTGTGAGGGAAATTTTCATTGAAAGAATGAATAAATTTTTTCAACAGCATCTACCTAATTTGCCTTTTGCCTCTGGTTATCATGATAGAAACACAAGCAGGTTTATAAAAGAAGCCCTCTTGGTTTTAAAAAATGAAGGTATTCCAGAAGATTGTTTTCTGCGTAAGAAATGAGAAATTCAATTACAGAAGGTTCAATTTTAAAGACAATTTTTAAAATTGCCACTCCTGTTGTCATTGCAAATTTCCTGCAAACTGCATACAATCTGATTGACGCCATCTGGCTTGGCAGGTTCAGCAGTGAAGCAGTTGCATCTGTGTCTTTGAGTTTTCCAATCCTTTTTCTGTCCCTTTCAATTGGTGCAGGTTTTACAATTGCAGGGACAATTCTTGTTGCCCAGTTCTATGGAGCAGGGGAAAGGAAGAAGGTCAACTGGATTGCATCTCAGGTGATATTGTATCTTGTTTTTTTCAGTATTTTCATATCAATTGCGGGCAACCTTATTGCAGGACCTGTCATTAAACTTTCAGGGGCAAAAGGAGTTGTTGCTCAAGGTGCTGTAAGTTATCTAAAAATAATTTTTTCAGGACTCATATTTGTTTTTGGGTTTTTTGTTTTTCAGTCCCTCTTAAGGGGTATTGGGATTGTCTCGTTTCCGATGTATGTTGTTCTCGGAACCGTCATTCTCAATTTTATAATTGACCCGATATTTATCTTTGGATGGGGAAAAATCCCGTCTTGGGGAGTTTCAGGTGCTGCAATTGCAACAATTATCTCACAGGGACTTGCTTCTCTTGTGCTGGCTTTTGTTTTTGTAAAGGGAATTTTTGGAATAAAAATTCTCATAAAATTTATGAAACCTGATTTTTCGTTTTTTAAAAAAGTTTTTCTTTTGGGATTTCCATCTGCCCTTGAGCATTCTGTGAGAACCTTTAGTTTTACGCTGATAGTTTTTCTTATTGGAAGATTTGGGGTTGAAGTTGTGGCATCCTATGGAATTGCAACGAGAATTTTTAACATTTTGATAATTCCAACTGTTGGTCTTGCAATTGCAATGACAACACTCGTGGGGCAGAACATGGGCGCGGGAAGAGTAAAAAGAGCTGAAAAAATATCAACAATTGCATGCATTATGGCATTTTTTATGCTAACACTCCTCGGGTTTGTCTTTCGTGCTTTTTCTGTTCCACTTGTAAAAATTTTTATACCAATGGATGTAAAAGTCATAGAAACAGGGGCTCAGTTTTTAAAAATTGTTGCATGGACTTTTGGATTTATCGGAATTCAAATTGTTCTGGGTGGAACTTTCCGTGGTTCTGGAAACACAAAAACAGCATTGCTGATTTCAATTTTTACATTTATTCTTGTGAGGTTTTCTTTGTGTTATTTCCTTTCCTTTCACACTCCACTGAAAGAAAGGGGAATATTCTGGGCATTTGCTTTGAGCAATATCCTCGGGGGTTTTTTTTCATCTGCTCTTTTTCTTTCAGGAAGATGGAAGAAAAAGAAAATCCTTGATGAGTTCAAAATAAAAAAAGAAATGCTGGAAGAACAAATAGAAGCATATTAAAAGTTACATCTCTTTGGCTTTTGTAAATTTTTCATTTTTCACGGATGAGAATCCATTTTGCCCCTACAGTTATTGAAAAAGCACACATAAATTATTATAATTACAAACACACCAATAAAGGAGGGAAAATTGGAATTAAAAGGAAGTGAAATTATTATTAAGTGTCTTGAAAAAGAAGGGGTTGATGTAATTTTCGGTATTCCGGGCGGGAGTGTAATTCCTCTTTTTGACAAACTTTACTCATCAAAAGTTAGAGTTATTCTCACCCGTCATGAACAGGGTGCAGCCCACATGGCTGACGGTTATGCCCGTGCTTCAGGAAAGGTAGGGGTTTGTGTTGCAACAAGCGGACCCGGAGCGACAAATCTTACAACAGGGATTGCAACTGCCTATATGGACTCTGTGCCTCTTGTTGCAATAACAGGTCAGGTGGCAACTCATCTCGTCGGAAATGATGCTTTTCAGGAAGCAGATACCACCGGCATAACAAGACCCATCACAAAACAAAATTATCTTGTTACTGATGTCAGGGAACTTCAGGACACCATTGCAAAGGCATTTCTTCTTGCAAGAACAGGAAGGCCCGGTCCTGTCCTCATAGACATTCCTGTAAATATACAGAATGAAACCTGCAAATTTGACCCGCATAAAAAAAACATAGAAATCAGAGGATACAAGCCGACGCTTAAAGGCCATCCAAAGCAAATAAGAAATGCCTGTGATTTAATGCTTCAGGCAAAAAAGCCAATTCTCTATGCAGGTGGTGGAATTATTATCTCAGATGCATCAAAGGAACTCAAAAAACTTGCAGAGAAATTAAATGTTCCTGTAACTTTAACTCTTATGGGAATAGGCGCTTTTCCTGGGGACCACAAACTTTTTGTTGGCATGCCAGGTATGCACGGAACTCAAACAGCAAATTATGCGATTCAAAACAGCGATTTAATAATTGCGGTTGGAGTGAGATTTGATGACAGAGTTACAGGCAGGCTTGATAAATTTGCTCCACATGCAAAAATTATCCATATTGACATTGACCCAACATCAATTTCCAAAAATGTCTCCGCACACATTCCAATTGTTGGGGATTGCAAAGTTGTTTTGAACCAGATTCTGGAATGTCTTAAAAACAAAAAGATAGAGGCAAATAAAACAAAGGACTGGCTTAAAAAACTTGATGAAATAAGAAAACAAAAGCCCCTTACATATAGAAAAGATTCTCTGCTTCGTCCTCAATTTGTTGTCGAAACCCTTTATAATTTAACTCAGGGAAAAAATGTAATAATCACAACTGAAGTGGGGCAGAATCAGATGTGGGCAGAGCAGTTTTTCGTTTACAGGGAACCCCGAACATTTCTGACATCAGGCGGTCTTGGAACAATGGGATATGGATTTCCTGCTGCAATTGGAGCAAAAGTTGCAAGACCTGACAGAGAAGTTATAGACATTGCAGGGGACGGGTCTTTTCAGATGAATATTCAGGAACTTGCAACAGCAAAAGTAAATGGAATAAAAGTTATAGTGCTTATCCTGAATAACAGATATCTCGGTATGGTTCGTCAGTGGCAGGAACTTTTTTATGGAAAAAGATATTCCTCAGTGTTTCTTGGGGACCTGAAAGCAAGGGAATACTGGCCTGATTTTAAGAAGGTGGCAGAGTCCTACGGGCTTATAGGGTTGAGGGTTGAGAAGAAAAAAGATGTTGAACCTGCAATAAAAGAAGCCCTGAAAGCAAAAGAAACCTGCGTGATAGATTTCAGAATTCACGAAGAAGAAAATGTTTCGCCAATGGTTCCTGGTGGTGCATCTCTTGACCAGATTCTTGAACTTGCATAATACGGAAAAATGAAAAATGTAGCGGGTGCATTACCATGCCTTAAAGAAAAGTGGAAAGGTGAAAGGCAGGAAAGTGGTAAAAGGAGGAATAAAGAATGAAGCACACAATTTCTGCACTGGTTGAAAACAGACCCGGAGTTCTTGCAAAAATTTCAGGGCTTTTTTCAGCAAGAGGATTCAATATAAGTTCTCTAACTGTTGGAGAGACAGAAGTCCCTGATGTTTCAAGGATGACAATTGTTGTTACCGGTGATGACAGAACTCTTGAACAGGTGGTAAAACAGTTAAACAAACTTCCTGATGTTCTGAAAGTTATTGATTTTAAGAATGAAGAATTTATTGAAAGGGACCTTCTTTTGATAAAGGTTTCGGCAACAAAAGAAACAAGGAGAGAAATTTTTGAGGTTGCAAATGTTTTCAGAGCCAATGTTGTGGATATTTCTCTTGATTCCTGCACGCTTGAACTGACCGGAAAAGAAACAAAAATACAGGCTTTTGTAAAAATTCTTGAACCCTATGGAATAAAGGAAATGGTAAGGGCAGGGATTGTTGCTCTTGCAAGAGGAAAAAAATAGACAAATTCAAAGGAGGCAGGAATATGATAAATCCTTTGATTTTCAGGGAATACGACATAAGAGGAATTGCTGAAAAAGACCTTACGGATGAAAACATTAAGTTGATAGTAAAGGCGATTTCATCAATTTATAGAGACAACGGTGTATCAGAAATTGTTGTTGGAAGAGATGGAAGAATTTCTTCCCCGAGAATTTACAAAATTCTGGTAGAAACATTTTTAAATTCAGGGATTGATGTGATTGACACAGGCGTTGTTGCATCCCCTGTCTTTTACTTTGCCTGCCATAGATGGGGAAAAAATGGTGGAGTAATGATTACAGGAAGCCACAATCCCCCTGAATATAATGGTATAAAAATCTCATTAAATGGCTCAACGATTTATGGAGATGCAATAAAAGAGATTTACAGAAGAATTGAAAAGGGAGATTTTCCGCAAGGAAAAGGAAAATTTCAAGAAAGAGACATAGTTGAAGAATACAGGAACTTTATAAAACAGAACATAAAGATAAAAAGGAAAATGAAAATTGTTATTGACTCAGGAAATGGCGTTGGTGGTGGAATAATTATTCCTGCATTAAGAGACCTTGGAGTTGAGGTTATCAGTTTGTATGAAGAAGTTGACGGGAATTTTCCAAATCATTTTCCTGACCCGACTGTTCCTGAAAATCTGAAAGCTCTTATAGAAAAAGTCAAAACCGAGCAAGCAGAATTTGGTGTTGCTTTTGATGGAGATGCAGACAGAATTGGTGTTGTTGATGAAAAAGGTCAAATCATCTGGGGAGACCGTCTTATGTCAATTTTTTCAAAATTTCTTTTAAGGGAAAATCCAGGTGGAAAGATTGTTTTTGAAGTTAAGTGTTCAAAGGCGCTTCCTGAAGTCATTGAAAAATATGGTGGAGTTCCGATAATGAGCAGGACAGGGCACTCGCCAATTGAAGCAAGAATAAAAGAAGAAAATGCTCTTTTTGGCGGTGAGATGAGCGGACACATCTATTTTAACGATAGATATTTTGGCTACGATGATGCACTTTACACAGCAGCACGGCTTTGCGAACTTGTAAGTTCTTCTGATAAAAAAGTTTCTGAATACCTTGAAGATGTGCCCTCATATCCAATAACCCCTGAAATAAGAATTGAATGCCCTGATGAGATAAAATTCAAAGTTGTTGAAAAACTTATTGAAGAATTTAAAAAGAAGTATGAAGTCATAACAATTGACGGGGCAAGGATTATATATCCTGATGGATGGGGACTTGTTCGTGCATCAAACACGCAACCTGTCCTTGTTTTGAGATTTGAGGCAAACACCCAGGAGGGGGTTCAAAGAATAAAAGACGAAGTTGAAACTACCTTGAATAAAAAACTTTCCGAATTTAAATGACCTTTTTTCTTCTGCCGTGTTATAACGAGGAAAAATCCCTAAAAGCAGTTCTTGAAGAGTTCAAAAATATAAATACAGATTTTGAAATCTGCATAGTTGACGATGGTTCTCAGGATGCCACGAACGAAGTTGCAAAAAATTTAAAGGAAAAATTTAATCTTCCTGTAGAAATTCTAAAACACAAAAAAAATCAGGGGCTTGGTTCTGCCATAAAAACAGGTTTTGGCAAAATTTTGAAAAGAGCAAAGGAAGATGACTTTGTTGTTGTTATGGATGCTGATGGAACCCATCCTTTAAGTGTGGCTCAGAAAATGATTAATGTTGCAAAAAAACAAAATTGTGACATTGTCATTGCATCAAGATTTAAAAGAGGTGGCATGCAAAAGGGTGTTTCTTTTGTAAGGGGTTTTTTAAGTCGTCTGTCTTCTTTTTTTTTAAAACTTTTTTTTGGGAAAATCTGCGACTGGACAAGTGGTTTCAGGGTTTACAGGGCAGGGGCTTTGAAAAGAATTTTTAAAAAAATCAGGCAAAAGCAATTCACTGTTCAGGTTGAAATTCTTTTTCTTGCAAAAAAGCAAAACCTGAAAATCTGCGAGGTCCCGCTTCAACTCAATTACAAACTCAAGAAAAGTCCCTCAAAATTAAGACTTTTTTCCCTTCTTTTTTCTTACCTGCAGTTTTTTACAAGGGAGGTATGGACGGAATGAATAAAAATTTCTGGACGAAATTTTTTGGCTGGTTTACGCGGCTTATGCCTGTGTGGGTTGTTCTTGCAGGGGTTATTGGCTTTTTCAACCCGGAAATTTACTACCCTCTTAAGCCCTATACGAACTGGGCTTTTTCCCTTACAATGCTTGGAATTGGTGCGGTTTTAAATTTTGAGGAGTTTCTGCCTGTCTTTAAAAAACCTCATCTTGTTTTACTCGGAACACTGACCCAGTTTGGTGTGATGCCTCTGGGAGGTTTTTTAATTGGAAAAATCATGAACCTTCCTGCCCCTCTTCTTGTCGGGCTGGTTATGACAGGTGCGGTTCCTGGAGCAATGGCAAGCAATGTAATTTCCTATGTTGCAAAGGCAGATGTTGCATATTCAATTTCTCTTACAACAACCTCAACTCTTCTTTCCCCGGTTCTTACACCTCTTTTCGTTTATATTTTTGTGCACCGAATTGTTAAAGTTCCTTTTCTCTCAATGGTTTTAAGTATTCTTCAAATGGTTATTATTCCTCTTTTTTTGGGTGCTATTTTGAAGCATTTTTTTAAAAAAAGTGTTGAAAAAATAAAAGAGTTTTTCCCTGCATTTTCAACCCTTTTCATTGCTTACATTTGTGGACTTATTGTTGCTTTAAACCAAAAATACATTTTGAGTGTTTCTATCATTCTTTTCAGTGCGATATTTATCCTCAATTTAGCAGGGCTTTTCTCAGGATATTCTCTTGGTGGAATTTATGGTTTTGATGAAAAAAGAAGAAGAACTCTTGCCATTGAAGTGGGTATGCAGAATGCAGGAATGGGGGCGGTTCTTTCTCTGAAATTTTTCTCATCACAGACAGCCCTTGTGAGCGCACTTTTTGCAACATGGTGCGTAATAACTGCAAGTTTTCTTGCAGAAATCTGGAAATTAAAAACACGCTCATAGAATACTATGGGAGAGAAATCAGAGTTCAGAGGAAAGAGGAAATGTCATTCCTGCGGAAGCAGGAATCTATTTTTACCTGACTTCTGACATCCGACTTCTGACTTCCGTTTTCTGGATTCCTGATCATGTCAGGAATGACAAATTAAAAATGACAAATACAAGAATTAGTGGTAAGGATTAAGTAGTAAGGATTAAGTGCCAAATGAAAAATAAAAAATTAAAAATTAAAAATGAAAAATGAGAAATTTGAAATTTAAAATATCGCGAAGCGATAAAGTGACATGGAGACAAGAAAATAAAGTGACAAGGAAAATG
>JAGHAG010000153.1 GCA_021161625.1 Elusimicrobiota bacterium | reverse complement strand
GGATTTGGTGCTTGGAATTTATTTAAGAAGAAATGTAGCCGCAGACCCTTGGTCTGCGATAAAATGATATGGAGACAAGGAAATAAAGTGACAAGTAAAATTAAAAATTAAAAATGAGGATTTTTGTTGCAGTAAAAATTCCTGATGAAATAAAGAGAGATATTTCCCATAAAATTACACCCTTCAAAGACAAAATAAAAGGGAAATTTGTGAAGAATAATTCCATGCATCTCACCTTAAAGTTTATAGGGGAGAAAAAGCCTGAAGAGATTTGCCGCATTAAAGATATTTTAAAAGATGTGAGTTTAAAATTTTCTCCCTTTAAAATGAAGATAAATTATGCAGGGGCATTTCCAAAGAAAAAGCCAAGGGTTCTGTGGTTCGGGTCTACCTGTGAGGAATTTGTTTTGCTTGCAAAGGAAATTTCAAAGGAACTTTACAGGAAGGCAAAGATTCCGGAGGAGAAAAGAGAAGTTATTCCACACCTTACAATTTGCAGGCTGAAAGAACCTTTTGTGCCTGAAGAATTTTTTAAACTGAAATTTGAATATGAGTTTGAAGTAGAAAAATTTTATCTTATCCAGAGCATTTTAAAGCCTGAGGGGGCCCAATACATTGACCTGGCTGAATTTAGTAAGTGTCAATAACATTGCTAACGCCTCTTCATCTGTTCGCGATGATTATAAACAAATACAATTTTCTCTTGACAGGAAATTTTAATTTTGTAAAAATTAATCTGCATTATTCATGCACCCCTGATAAAATCGGGGGCCGCCCTTTCTGATAAATAAAAATATGTTTTTGTGTAAAACCGAAACGAAATACAAGAATACAATGATATCTATGAAAATTTTGGCAAGAAAGGGCGGGATTAACCCAGCCCAGCCCTCTATGCCGCTTGAAAAGATTTGCTTGGAGAAATAAAACTGAGGCAATTATGAAATCAGGAGGAAAAGTATTATTGCTTAGAGGGCTGGGCTGCCCTATGGGTGAATTATTCACACCTGCGCTTTGATTTGATATAATGATAATAAATGAATGTGGTGTGAATAATTCAGGTTAAAATACAGGAAATACCAGAGTTGGATTTCAGAGAGAAAGTTATGTTTACAATGAATTTGACTTGATGAAGAAGGAGGAAACAAAAATGCATTTTTTAGGAGGAAAAAATGACCTTTACGGTTGAAGAACTTGAGAAATTAAAGTGGAACGAATTGCGAAGGATTGCATCTAATTTGAACATCAAAGACATCCCCAGAAAAAAGAAGAACGATTTGATTAAGGAAATCGCTGAGATAAACTTGAAAAACACAGTTGCTGTAAAAGAAAAACCTAAAAGGGAAGTTCTAAAAGAAATTCCTGAAACAAAACAGGGAGAAGGTCTGACTGAAATAAAATCAGGATATCTGGAAATTCTTCCAGACGGTTTTGGATTTTTAAGGTCTGCGGAAAATTCCTATGTGCCGTCCAATGATGACATATATGTTTCTCCGATTCTTATAAAAAAATACCGTCTTCGTTCAGGAGATTTTGTAAAAGGTGTGTGCAACCATCCTTCTGTAAACAACGAAAAGTATTACTCTATGAGTGAAGTTCAATCTATAAATGGATACAAACCTGAGAAGATGTTTGACAGACCTCTTTTTGACAAACTCACACCCCTTTATCCTCATGAAAAGATAAACCTTGAAACAGAGCGAAACCAAATTTCTATGAGAGTTATGGATTTGCTCACACCTATCGGGAAAGGACAGAGGGGTTTGATTGTTGCAGCGCCAAGGACAGGTAAAACAATGCTTCTTCAGGCAATTGCAAATGCCATATTGAAAAATCATCCTGAAATTTATCTGATTTGTCTTTTGATTGATGAAAGACCTGAAGAAGTAACTGACATGAAACAGCATGTTGATGCAGAGGTTGTTTCATCAACATTTGACGAAACTCCGCAAAGGCACATACAGGTTTCAGAGATGGTTTTAAACAAGGCAAAGCGACTTGTAGAAATGGGAAAAGATGTTGTAATTGTTCTTGATTCTCTCACGCGACTTGCAAGAGCAAGCAATGCCCTGACACCAAGTTCAGGAAGGGTTATGTCAGGTGGTCTTGAATCAAGCGCTCTTCAAAGACCTAAAAAATTTTTTGGTTCAGCAAGGGCAACTCAGGAGGCAGGTTCCCTTACGATAATTGCAACCGCATTGGTTGACACAGGTTCAAAAATGGATGAAGTTATTTTTGAAGAATTTAAAGGGACAGGAAATATGGAAGTCAATCTTTCAAGGGAACTTATGGATAGAAGAATTTTTCCGACAATTGATATCCATCGTTCAGGCACAAGAAAAGAGGAACTTCTCCTTGCTCCTGATACATTAAACAAGGTCTGGGTTTTGAGAAAATTTCTCTCCCGTGTTGACCATGTTGAGGCAATGGAGTTTATTGTTGAAAAAATGAGAAAGACTGCCTCAAATAAAGAGTTTTTAAAGGCAATGCAGAGTTAAATAAAGTGATATGGAGACAAGAAAAAAAGAGGATAGAGGATAGAGGAAAGAGGATAGTCCGCCTACGCTAAAGCTACGGCGGATATATGTAGCCGCAGACCCTTGGTCTGCTAAAAAGAGGAAAGTGGAAAAGAGGACAGTGGATAGAGGATAGTAATGCAGTTGCAAAGATTGCTTTGCCAAGAAAGGTAACAAAGTGACTAAGTGACAAAGATAAAGAAAGGAGGGAATGGTGAAAAATTTTGTTGTTAAAAATGCAAGATTGCGGGGGCAAAACAAAACCGTTGACATAGAAGTAAAAGATGGAATTATTACAAAAATTTCGAAAGGAATAAAAACAAAAGCAAAAACAATTGATGCACAGGGCAACCTTGTAACCCCTACATTTATTGACCCTCATCTTCACCTTGACAAAGCCCTCATCAGCGAAGTCGTCAGAGAAAACAAATCAGGGACTTTAGCCGAGTCAATTGAAATTATCTGGAATAAGAAGAAAAACTACACAATTTCAGATATTGTGGAAAGAGGAAGCAAAGTTATAAAATGGGGAATTTTAAATGGAACAACTTTTTTCAGGTCCCATGCAGATGTTGACACAATAGGTGGTTTAATACCCTTGAAAGGAATCTTGGAATTAAAGAAAAAATTTGAAGGGATTGTTGATATTCAGATTGTTGCATTTCCGCAGGAAGGGATTTTAAAAGACCCTGGCACAGAAAAACTTATGAGGCAGGCAATGAAATTGGGAGCAGATGTTGTCGGTGGAATGCCCTACAATGAATATACGGATGATGATTCTAAAAAGCACATTGATATCTGTTTTGAAATTGCAAAGGAGTTTGATAAAGACATTGATATGCATGTGGATGAAGATGATTCTCCAAATGCAAGAACCCTTCAGTATCTTGCTGCAAAAACAATAAAAGAAAAATATTTTGGAAGAGTAACAGCAGGACACACCTGTGCTCTTTCAGCTTATGACCCATATTATGCGGCAAAAATAATTTCAATGCTAAAAGAAGCAAAAATAAATATGATTACAAATCCTGCAACAAATCTTATGCTTGAAGGCAGAAGAGATTTACAGCCCATAAGAAGAGGAATCACAAGAATAAAAGAACTTCTTGCAGCAGGCATAAATGTCTGCTACGGGCAGGACTGCTTGAAAGACACCTTTTATCCAACATGGGGGCAGGAAGATATGCTTGAAGTGGGGCTCATTACAGCACATGCAGCACAGTTCACCCAGCCAAAAGAAATTGAAGTTCTTTTTGATATGCCGACTGTGAATTCTGCAAAACTTCTAAGGTTGAAAAACTATGGAATAAAGGTGGGAAATCCTGCAAGTTTTAATATTATTGAGGCACAGACAGTTCAGGAAGCATTCAGGAAAAGAGCAACCCGCCTTTTTGTTTTTAAAAACGGAAAACTTCTTGCACAGAATAAAGTTGAAAGCAAACTTTATTTAAGTTGATTTAAGAGTTTTTTATATTCATTTCGCCCGGGATTTAACTTAATTGCTTTTCTGATGTGCAGTTTTGCCTTTTCTTTCTCATTTAAATTTGCATAGCAGACTCCAAGGTAATAATGCGTAAGGTCATCTGCAACCTCGTTTTTCACAAGTTCATCAAGGTGTTTTATTGCGGCTTTAAAATTTGCTTTTTTCATTTGTTCTTTTGCAATATCTGTTTTTTTGCGCTGATAGATAAATTTGATTATGTTCTGAGAGGGGCGTTCCGTCTGCTCCACAAGTTCATAGACAAAGTTGTTGTTTTTGGCAAAAATCAATTTCAGATGCTTTTTCCAGAAGTTTTCCAGAATTTTCCATTCTCTCGCGCTGATATAAAAGTCAACGATTCTGTACGCCTCAGGCACATTTACAAGGATGTGTGTTATTTTTTGTTTTCTCATATTTTCATAAATCTCTTGCGGAGAATTTGAATTTTTTAAAATTTCAAATAAAGGATTTAAGTTCTGAACAGCCCAGGAAATAAAGTTTCTTTTTATGTAATAACATCTTGCCTCTCCAAATATCAAAACTTTCGCAGTGTGCGGGAGATTTTCATTTATAAATTTGTATCCTGAATATGCAGGATGAGGATATGCAGCATGGGATTTTGAAAGAAATTCTTCCCTTTCAATGCTCCCTGTGATTATACCTAAGGGGCGATAAATTGCCTGAGAGATGCGAAGCATATAAAGAAAATTGCAGAAGTTCAAAAAGAGAAAGAAGAGAAGCAGTATTGTATAAACAAATTTTTCCTTTTCATACTGGTCAATTGTCCATGCAACAATTATCGCAAGAGCAGGGAAAGCTGCAATATAGTATTTAATTT
>JAGHAG010000080.1 GCA_021161625.1 Elusimicrobiota bacterium | reverse complement strand
GCTTGGGATTTGGTGCTTGGAATTTATTTAAGAAGAAATGTAGCTGCGGACCCTTGGTCTGCTAAAAAGAAATACCCCCTACTGTTTCTCCCCCCTTTTAGGGGGGAGATTGAGAGGGGGGACTTATCAACTTGTCAACTTTTTAACTTATCAACTAAAAGAAATGTAGCGGGCGAATTACCCCCGCACTTTTCTAAAAAAGTGCGGGGTATCTGCAGACCCTTGGTCTGCTGTAAAGGTGACAGGGTGACTAAGTGATGAGATGACAAAGAAAATGAAAAATGAAACGAAATTAGGAGATTGGGAAATTAGGAGATTAGGGAAGATCGCGACCCGAGAAAGTTGGGGGAGTATATTTCTACCCACTATCCACTTTCCTCTGTCCTCTATCCACTGTCCACTATTTGCTATTTACTCGTTACTCATCCCTGTTGTCGCTGTTTGCTATTTGCTAAACTGGGGATTACAAATTTATGATATTTTTGTAAAATAATCACATGGAAAGAAAAATTTATACAGTTACAGAATTAAACACACTTGCAAAAAATTTGATTGAGGAAAATTTTTCAGACATAATTCTGGACGGGGAGATTTCAAATTTTAAAAGACATTCATCAGGACATCTCTATTTCTCGCTTAAGGATGAAAAGAGTCAGATTTCAGCAGTTATGTATAGGTTTTATGCTCAGAACCTCAGCTTTATACCAAAAGATGGAATTGAGGTGAGGGTTCTGGGCACTGTTTCCATCTATTCTCCGAGAGGTTCGTATCAGATTATTGTGGAGAAAATGTTTGAAAAGGGGCTTGGAGACCTCAAAAAAAGGTTTGAAGAGTTAAAAAGGAAACTTGAGAAAGAAGGGCTTATGGCACAGGCAAGAAAAAGACCCCTTCCGCTTCTTCCCCGGAAAATCGGAATTATTACCTCACCCACAGGTGCGGCAATAAGGGACATCCTGACTGTTATAAAGAGAAGGTTCTCCAATGTGCATTTAATTCTTTATCCTGTTCGTGTTCAGGGTGAGTTTGCAAAAGATGAAATTGCGGAAGCGATCTATGATATGAATAAGTATTTTCCTGATGTGGATGTCTTGATTGTTGGAAGGGGTGGTGGTTCTCTGGAAGACCTATTTGCTTTTAATGAAGAAGTTGTTGCCCGTGCAATTTTTGCTTCAAAAATTCCTGTAATCTCTGCTGTTGGACATGAAATTGACTGGACAATTTCTGATATGGTTGCTGATTTTCGCGCAGCAACTCCTTCGGTTGCTGCTGAGATTGTTCTCGGGAAAAAGGAAGATTTTTTAAACAATCTTACAGTTTCCTTTAAGAGAATGTTTCAGGCAGTTAAAAACAAGTTTTCAGGTCTGGAGCAGAGATTTCAATCAATTATAAAAAGACCTTATTTTGAAAATCCCTATCTTTTCTTAGGGGATTTTGAGCAAAAGGTTGATTTAATTGTAGAAGATTTCCATATGCTTGTTGAAAAAGTTTTTAAAGAATATGAGGAAAAGGTAAAAAATCTTGAAAAGAATTTAAAAGTTCTTTCCCCTGAAAACATTTTGAGCAGGGGTTATTCAATAACAACGGATAAAAAAGGAAAAATTATAAAAGATGGAAAAACTGTTCAACAGGGTGATGAGGTGGATGTAAAACTGTGGAAGGGAAAATTGAATTGTAAGGTTTTAAATAAAAATTCGGAGGATTTATGACTGAAAAAAAGAAAAAGGATTTTGAAAAAGAGCTTGCAAGGCTTGAAGAGATTGTTTCAACTCTTGAAAAAGGAACCGTGTCTCTGGATGAGTCAATAAAACTTTTTGAAGAAGGTGTAAAAATTGCTTCAGATTTAAAGAAATATCTTGATGAGGCAAAGAGAAAAATTGAAATTATTGTAAAAGAAGGAGATGTTTTGAAGACAAAAGATTTTGGGGTTGAAAATGAAGGAATTTGAGGAATTCAGAGAAAAATTTTTGCCTGATATTTCTAAAAGGATTTTAGAACTTCTGCCGTCTTCTTCAAAATACACACCTGTTTTCAACCGTGCTCTTTCCTATTCGCTTAAAACAGGTGGAAAAAGGATAAGGCCGCTTTTGTTTCTTGCAGTTGCACATTCTGTTTCAAATAAATTCAAAAACAGATTAAATTCGCTTATTGATTTTTCTGTCGGAATTGAATATATTCATAACTATTCTTTGGTTCACGATGACATAATGGATGGAGATGAAATTAGAAGAGGAAAACCTACGGTTTTTAAAAAATTTGGACCGGATGTTGCAATTCTTGTTGGAGATGCTCTTCTAACAAGGGGGATGGAGATTCTTTATGATAATTTTCCTTATTCTGCAAAAGTTATTCTTCAATCTGTTGGGGTTCCAGGAATGATTTCAGGACAGGCAGGAGATATTCATTATTCAGGGAAAACCTCTGAGAATGCAATGTGGTGGATACACCTGAACAAGACCGCTTCATTTTTTGCAGGAATTTCGGTTGCAGGAATTCTTGCCTGTGGTGTTTTTGATGAAAAATTTCGTAAAAAATTTTTTGACTTCGGGCTCAATCTTGGTCTGGCATTTCAGGTCAGGGATGACCTTCTGGACAGAATTGGAAAAAAGGAAAAATATAAGAAATCCAGAACAGATTTAAAGAATAAGAAACTTACGATTTTGAGGTTTTACACCATAGAAGAGGCAGGTGAAATTGTTGAAAAACTAACACAAAATGCATTGAATTCCTTAAAAAATCTGCCTGTTAAAGGAGAAATTCTTAAATCTCTTCTCAAAAAGTTGAGTATAAGGGAGATGTAAAATGGCAATACTTGAAAGGATAAGAGACCCTCAGGATTTAAAACACCTGAAACCTGAACTTCTGCCAGAACTTGCCTCTGAAATCAGAGAAAAAATCATTTCAACAACACTTGAAACAGGCGGGCATCTTGCAGGCTCTCTCGGAGCAGTGGAACTTATTATTGCTTTGCACTATGTTTTTGAAAGCCCTAAAGACAAAATTATTTTTGATGTTGGTCATCAGGCATACGCACACAAACTTCTTACTGGAAGATATGAGCAGTTTTCAACTTTAAGGCAATTCGGGGGAATTTCAGGATTTCCAAAAATTTCAGAGAGTCCGCACGATGCTTTTGGTGTTGGGCATGCTTCAACTGCAATTTCTGCTGCTTTTGGCATGGCTGTTGCAAGAGACCTTAAAAAAGAAAACTACCATGTTGTTGCAGTTGTTGGAGATGGTTCTCTTACAGGGGGGCTTTCCTATGAGGGACTTAACAATGCAGGTTCAAGCAGAAAAGATATTCTTGTCATCTTAAATGACAACGGGATGTTTATCTCCCCTTCGGTTGGTGCTGTTACAAGAATTCTTGCAAGAGTTTTTACATTTGGACTTGTCAAAAAGGCAGAAGAGGCCCTTGTAAAATATCTGAAGAGAATAAAGTTTCTGGGCTTTGAACTTTTAAAACTTGCAAGGAGAATAAAGGTTATACTTTTTCCTGATATGCTTTTTGAGGAAATGGGATTTTCCTGTTTCGGTCCTGTTAATGGACATAATTTGAAAAATTTAATTTTTATTCTTTCAAAGTTAAAGAATTTAAAAGGACCTGTGTTTTTGCATGTTGTAACAAAAAAGGGTAAGGGTTATGCCCCTGCAGAGAAACACCCTGAAAAATATCATGGGGTAAGTGCAACAGGGAAAAAGAAAGTAAAAACTTACAGTGATGTTTTTGGCGAGGTTCTCTGCGACCTTGCTGAAAAAGATAAGCGAATTGTTGCAATAACCGCAGCAATGACAGAGGGAACAGGACTGGAAGAGTTTGCAAGAAAATTTCCAGAAAGATTTTATGACTGTGGAATTGCTGAAGAACATGCGGTTACCTTTGGAGCAGCTCTTGCAAAAGAAGGATTGAAACCGATTGTTGCAATTTACTCAACATTTCTTCAGAGGTCCTTTGACCAGATTATCCATGATGTTTGTTTGCAGAATTTAGAGGTTGTTTTTGCCATTGACAGAGCAGGTCTTGTTGGAGAAGACGGACCAACCCATCACGGAACATTTGATATTTCATATTTGCGACTTGTGCCGAATATGATTGTCTCTGCCTGCAAGGACGAATATGAACTAAAAAATTTGCTCTATTCTTCCCTGAAATACGGTATGCCGTCAGCAGTGAGATATCCGAGAAGCCCTATTGAAGGAGTTAAATATGATGGAGATTATAATTTTATTCCAGCAGGAAAGGGAGAGATATTAAAAGACGGCAAAGACATATTTTTTATTGCAATTGGAAGCATGGTTTATCCCTGTCTTTATGTAGCCCAGAGACTTTCATCAAATGGAATCTCAGCAGGAGTTTTTAATGCAAGATTTGCAAAACCTCTTGATGTAGAAAAAATAAATGAAATTGCGAGGAAAACAAAGCTTTTGATTACTGTTGAAGAGAACACCATTTGTGGCGGTTTTGGGGGAGCGGTTCTGGAAGCAATGAATGAAAATTTGAGGAATAAATTAAGAATTATTGCCATACCGGACAGATTTATAACTCACGGTGCAGTGGAAATTTTGAAAAAGGATGCAGGGATTGATGCAGAGAGCATTTATGAAAAAACACTTTTATTTTTAGGAAAAAAAAGTTAAAAAGAATGAAAAATAAAAAATGTAGTTGCAGAGCTTGCTCTGCCAGAGGCAAAATGACAGATGAAAAATCAGTGGTAAGGATTAAGAATTAAGGATTAAGTGATGGGAAAAATAAAATACTTAATTCTTAAAGCCCCCAATAAAATCGGGAGCAACTTAATCCTTAATCCTAATAAGTACAGTTTGGGATATTTGAATTTTGGTAATTTGAATTTGTTTAGGATTTGGAATTTAGAATTTAGGATTTGTAATGTTTGTTGCTCGTGGTTCTGGCGTCAGGGACGCTCGCGTGAGATGGCTCGCTCTCCGTCCGCTGCGGACTTATTGCAAAATTCCTCGCTCCCAGAGCCCTGCCTGCCAGAAACCACTCGCAATGTAGCTCGAGACCCTTGGTCTGCAAAAAAGAGGAAAGAGGATAGAGGATAGTGGAAAGGTGGAAAGATGAGTGTTCGGGTTAAAATCTGCGGTATTACAAATGAAAATGATTTGAAATTTATTTCAATGCTTGATGTTGATTTTATTGGTTTCAATCTTGTCAAGGGAACAAAAAGGGCAATTTCAGAAGCAAACCTTGTTAAACTTTCAAAAATGCTTCCTTCCTACATAGTGCCGGTTTGCGTTGTGATGAACTGCAGTATAAATGATGTAAAAAGAATAAGAAAAAAAACAGGAATAAACCACTTCCAATTTCATGGAAATGAGGACCCGGATTTTCTTAAAAAGGCAAAGGAATTTGACATAAAAATTATAAAAGTGTTCAGACCAAGGACAGTTGAAGAGGTTGAATCTGCAAAAAATTTTCTGCAGGTCTGTGACTATTTTCTTGTGGATGCCTATGATGAAAATCTCCCAGGAGGAACGGGCTTACGGGTTGATATAGAAATTGCAAAAAAGTTTAAGGAATTTGAAAAACCGTTTTTTCTTGCAGGGGGACTGACACCTGAAAATGTCAGAGAAGTGATAAAAGAAGTGGAACCTTTTGCAGTTGATGTTGCAAGTGGCGTTGAAAAAACTCCAAGAACAAAAGACATAGACAAAGTCCGTGCTTTTATCTCTGCGGCAAAGAAGTTGACAAGATAATAAAGAAAATGAAAAATAAAACGAAATTAGGAGATTGGGAGATTATGAGATTAAAGAAGAAATTTATAGAAATTTGCTCCGATTTATTGGAACATATTTCTATTTGCTATTTTCTCATTACTCATTACTCATTACTCATTACTATTGGGCTGTTTGTTC
>JAGHAG010000014.1 GCA_021161625.1 Elusimicrobiota bacterium | reverse complement strand
TTCTTAATCCTTACCACTGATTTTCATCTGTCATTTTTAATTCTTCTGTTTTCTGGATTCCTGCTCCCCGCTTTCGCGAGGACAAGTTCCGCAGGAATGACATACTATCTATCCTCTGTCCTCTATCCTCTTTTTTCTAATGATTGTTCCGGGATTTTTTCCAGATACTGCCATCTTTATTTTATTGGGCTTAAATATATTAAAGACAAAAAATTTGATATCAGAACCTGAAAGAAATTCCAGAGCAACGCGATCGCAAAATCCAAGATTTTTTTGAATTGCTTCTTTGTAGGAAAGTTCAGGATAAAATACCGCTTTTTTATTCTTTAAGGGGTCTTCTGAATAAACCCCGTTAACTTTTGTTGCTTTTATAAGAATTTTCGCATCAAGTTCAAGGGCTCTTAATGCTGCTGCTGTATCTGTTGTGACAAATGGGTTCCCTGTGCCACAGGCAATAATTGCATGAATCCCTTTTTTTAGATTTTTATTGCAGGTTTCAGGAGAATATGGGTCTGTAATTCTTTCAATTCCAAGCTGGCTGTAAATTAATGCCTCTATCTGCCTCTTTTTTAAAAACTCTTTTAAAACAACTGCATTGTAAACTGTTGAAAGCATCCCCAGATAATCCCGTGTTGCCTGATGCGGGATGATTTCTTCTATGTCTTTTCCTCTTAAAATGTTTCCACCGCCAACAACAAAGACAAATTCAACATTTTTTATTTTGGAAATTTCGTTTGTAAGAAACTTTATTTTTTCTATTTCAAAGGGTTTTTCTTTTGAACCGAATGCTTCACCACTTATTTTTAAAACAACCCTCTGCACAATTTATTGTCCTATTTCGTATCGGACAAATCTGGTGATTTTTATGGCCTCCCCAAATGTGGAAGCAAGGCTGTTAAAAAAATCCTTGAATTTCATCTTATCATCTCTAAAATATGGCTGCTCCATTAAAACAGTCTGTTCATAAAATTTCTTTAACTTTCCCTCAAGAATTCTTTCAACAATTTCTGGTGGTTTTTTTGAAACATCTATTTCTTTTTTAAGAGTTTCTTTTTCTTCGTTTATCACATCTTCCGGAACATCTTCAACATTTATATAAAGCGGCTTCATCCCGGCACACTGAAGAGCTGTTTCTTTGATGAGTTTGTGAAAATCCTCACTCCTTGCAACAAAATCTGTCTCACAGGCAATTTCAACCATAACCCCGAGTTTGCCACCTGGATGAATATATGCAAAAATCTGCCCTTCATCTGTTTTTCTATCTTTTCTTTCAAGCATTTTTAAAATTCCTTTTTCTCTCAAATACTTCTGGGCTTTTTCAATATCCCCCCCTGTTTCAATGAGGGCTTTTTTACAATCCATTATTCCTGCATTTGTAAGTTTTCTCAATTTCACAATAAGAGCATTGTCTATTGCCATTTCAAACCTCCCTCTCCTGAATTTGATCTAAATTTTCTTCCTGTTTTTTTTCTTCAATGCCTTTTGCTTCAAGAATTGCAGAGGCAATATAAGAAGTTATGAGTTTTATACTTCTTATGGCATCATCATTTGCAGGTATGGGATAGTCAATTATATCAGGGTTACCATCAGTATCAAGAAGAGCCACAATTGGGATTTTCATCTGCCTTGCTTCTCTTACTGCAATCTCTTCATAAACAGGGTCAACAATATAAATTGCCTGAGGAAGATCAAAAAAATTTTCAAGTCCCCTCAGGTCTCTGTCCAGTTTTTCCAGAAGTCTTGATTTTTTTGCATAAAGTTTTTTATCAGATTTGAAATTGTCAATTGTTTCTTTTAGTTCAAGATATCTTTTTATGCTCGTTGAAATCTGGGTAAAATTTGTAAAAAGCCCGCCCCACCATCTTGATGCAACATAAGGGGAATTGCATCTTTTTGCTTCCTCTTCAATTGTTTTCTGCGCCTGTTTTTTTGTCCCGACAAAAAGAATTTCCCCACCTTCTGCCGCAACCTTTTTTACAAAATCAAGGGCTACTCTTAAATGCTTTACTGTCTCCTCTATATTTATTATGTGAATGTTGTTTCTTGTTGTGTAGATGAATCTCGCCATTCTTGGATTCCATTTGTTTTTCTTGTGTCCAAAATGGACACCTGCTTCAAGAAGTTGTTTAGGATTTATTTCCATTTCACCTCCCGACAATTGCCTTAACCATTTTTGCCTGTGAACCTTTAAGATAGGCTGATTTTTTCAATTTTCTTAAACGTTTCCTTTTTTTCTTGGCAAGGATATGACTTTTATAGGCATGCGCCCTTTTGACTTTTCCCTTTTTCGTTAATTTCACTCTTTTTGCACATCCTCGGTGTGTCTTTATTCCTGGCATTTAACCTCCCTGCGTATTCATAAAAATTGAAACTGCACAAACTGCTGCGGTCTGACTTCTGAGCGAGTTTTTAGATATTGAGGCAAACACAACCTTGCTTTCCCTCGCAGTTTCAATTTCACACTCACTCCATCCGCCTTCAGGCCCTACAAAAAATGCCACTTTCCTTTCACCCTTTTTTATGAAAAGCGGCGAAGAGCCCCTTTCCAGAAAATATACCTTAAAATCTCTCTTTATACAATCCTTTATTGCTATCAAAAAATCCTGTGTTTCGTCAAGGGGTGGCACAAATGCTCTTTCACTCTGTTCGCATGCACTTATTACAATTTTTTTTAATCTTTCTGATGATATTCTTCCTCTAAAGGACCTCTGAGTCCTTATGGGAATAATTCTTGTAACTCCTATCTGGGTTGTTTTATCAACCGCATCTCTCATTGCATCTGGTTTTATAACTGCCATATACAAATAAACTTCAAAATCTGCTTTTTTGATTTTTCTTTCTTCAAGAAATTCAAATTGTACAATAAGAGGTTTTTTTGAAAATTCTTTCAGTTTTGCAAAAACCACCCTCCCTCTACCATCAAAAAATTTTATAACCTCGCCTTTCTCAATTCTTCTGACATTTAAAATATGGTGCGCAAGAGGACCGGTTACTGTAGAATTTAATTCGGGGTTGTAGAACTGACTCATTTATGAAATGTCTTTGAACAAATCCGGATGATTTTTTTTCATCTCATCCATGTAGTCTTCAAGAATTTTCTTTTCTGATGAGGATGTTTTTTGAGGAACAAAAATGCTGATACTTACATAAAGGTCTCCTCTGTGAGTGGAGTTAAGATGGGGCATGCCAAATCCCTTTAACTTAAAAACCTGTCCGTCTTTGCAACCAGCAGGAATTTTCATTTTTACAGCTCTGTCAATGGTGTTTACTTTTATCTTTCCACCAAAAACAGCAACAGGATAAGGAATTTCAATTCTCATGTAAAGATCATCACCTCTTCTCTCAAACTTTTCATCAGGTTCAATTGCAACAATAACATACAAATCCCCTGCAGGTCCATCAGTGGACTCGTTTCCTTTTCCCCTCACGCGGAGAGATGTGCCTGAAATTATTCCTGCAGGTATTTTTATTTTCAGGGTCTGCCTTTCTCTTACAAGACCCCTGCCACTGCAGGTTCGGCATCTGTCTCTTATGATAGTCCCTTTTCCCTTGCATTCAGGACAGGTTCTCTGAATTGAAAAAAAGAAACTTCCCTCGCTTATTACACCTCTGCCTTTACACAGAGGGCATCTTACAGGTTTAGACCCAGGTTTTGCTCCTGTGCCCGAACAGGTTGAGCAGACTTTTGCCCTGTAATATGTTATCTCCTTGTTTGTCCCATAAAAGGCATCTTCAAGAGTTATGGAAATGTGTGTCTGCAAATCAGAACCACGATGGGGGGATCTTCTTTCCCTTCTTCCAAAAATACTGCCGCCAAAAAATTCACTGAATAAATCAGCAAAACTTGTGCCACCAAAAATATCAGAAAACTCAGAAAAATCTGCACTTCTGAAAATGTCTTCGGCTGTATATTGCTGGTCTATACCTGCATGACCGAAGCGGTCGTAGTTTGCTCTTTTTTCTGGATCAGAAAGAACTGCATAGGCTTCGGATATTTCCTTGAACTTTTCTTCTGCTTCTTTTTTCTGATTTTCCGGAACCCTGTCAGGATGATATTTCAGGGCAAGGCGCCTGTAGGCAGATTTTATCTCATCTATTGATGCATTTCTTGAAACGCCCAGAATTTCATAATAATCTCTTTTTGTCAATTGCTCCTCTCCAGAATAGATACAAGAGGGCTGAGTAACAAGTAATGAGCAATGAACGAATAGCGAACAGCAAACAGTGACAACAGGGATGAGTAATGAGTAACGAGTAATGAGGAAAATTTTTTTAATTGCGAATTGCACGAATGATAACAAATTGCAAATAAATCCCAAATTCCAAGCACCAAATTACAAATAAATTCCAAATTCCAATGACCCAAATCATAAACTTTTATTATATTTTGAATTTTGAATTTGGATATTGAGATTTGTTTGAGACCACCGCCCTTTTTCAAAAGGGCGGGGCCCAGCCCATCTGGAGATGGGCTGTGGTTTGCTATTTGTGATTTGTGATTTAACATTTCTTTCCTCTGTCCTCTGTCCACTATCCTCTTTACTTATCTTCTTCTACCTCTGCATCAACAACATTGTCCCCCTCATCTTTTTTCTCTTCCTGCTTCTGCTTTTGTTCGCCTTCCTGAGAGGGGGGCTCTTCCTTACTTTCTTTTCTCTCGGCTTTATATACCTTCTGTGCAAGAGAATACGCTGCATTTTCAAGATTTTCTTTGGCTTTTTTGAGTTTCTCAATGTCCTCTGAATTAAGCGTCTCTTTTGCTGATTTCAATTCTTTTTGAATTTTTTCCTTTTCACCTGAACTGATTTTGTCTCCAAATTCCTTTAAAGATTTCTCTGTTGAATAGATCAGGGTATCAAGTTCATTTCTTGCTTCAATGACCTGTCTTTTTCTTTTGTCTTCCTCTTCATGTTCTTTTGCTTCTCTTTTGAGACGTTCTATTTCCTCCTCTGTAAGACCTGAAGATGATTTTATTACAATGTTTTGTGTTTTTCCTGTTGCTTTATCTTTTGCTGAAACATTTAAAATTCCATTTGCATCTATGTCAAAAGTAACCTCAATCTGAGGCACTCCTCTTGGTGCAGGGGGAATACCTGTTAATTCAAAACGTCCAAGGGATTTGTTATCCTTTGCAAGAGGTCTTTCACCCTGAAGAACATGTATTGTAACTGCTGGCTGATTGTCTTCAGCAGTTGTAAAAATCTGACTTTTTCTTGTGGGGATTGTCGTGTTTCTTGGAATAAGAACTGTAAATACACCACCGAGAGTTTCTATTCCCAAAGAAAGAGGTGTTACATCCAGAAGAACAACATCTTTTACATTTCCTTTTATAATTCCACCCTGTATTGCTGCGCCTATTGCAACAACCTCATCTGGATTTACGCCCTTGTGTGGCTCCCTACCGAAAATCTCTTTTACTGTTTTCTGAACCAGAGGCATTCTTGTCTGTCCACCAACAAGAATAACTTCTTTTATGTCATCAGCAGTAACCTTTGCATCTTTCAAGGCATTTTTGCAGGGCTCAATTGTTTTTTCAACAAGGTCCTTTGTCAACTGCTCAAGTTTTGCCCGTGTTAATTTCATGCTTAAATGTTTCGGACCACTTGCATCAGCGGTTATAAAGGGCAGATTTATTTCTGTTTCTAAAGCTGTGGAAAGTTCGCATTTGGCTTTTTCGGCTGCTTCTTTTAATCTCTGCAAAGCCATGTTATCCTGTCTCAAGTCAATTCCGTGTTGCTTCTTAAATTCCTCACAAATCCATTCAATTATTCTCTGGTCAAAATCATCTCCACCAAGATGGGTGTCTCCATTTGTCGCCTTAACTTCAAAGACGCCTTCACCAATTTCAAGGATGGAAATGTCAAAGGTCCCACCGCCTAAGTCATACACGGCAATGAGTTCATTTTTTTTCTTGTCCAGCCCATAAGCAAGAGAAGCGGCAGTGGGCTCGTTTATAATTCTCAAAACATTAAGCCCTGCTATTTCCCCTGCTTCTTTTGTTGCCTGCCTCTGGGAATCGTTGAAGTATGCAGGAACAGTTATAACTGCTTCTGTTATTTTTTCTCCAAGGTAATTTTCAGCATCTCTTTTTAATTTCATTAGAATTTTTGCTGAAATTTCAGGGGGGCTTAAAATTTTATCCTCTATTTTTACTCTTACATCACCATTGGATGCTGCTGTCAATTTATACGGAACATGTTTCCTGTCAACTTCTATTGCAGGACTGTCTAACTTGCGCCCCATAAATCTTTTTACTGAAAAAATCGTCCTTGCTGGATTTGTTATTGCCTGTCTTTTTGCAAGAAGACCCACAAGTTCTTCTCCTTTATCAGTAAATGCTACAACAGATGGGGTTGTCCTTGCACCTTCTGCACTTGGAATAACTGTGGGGTTTCCACCCTCAAGAACAGCCATGCAGGAATTTGTGGTTCCAAGATCTATCCCAAGAACATGTGCCATCTTATTTACCTCCTTTATTCATTATACATTTCCGACCCTGAAGGGTCGGCTACATTCGGATTTGCCTTTCTTTTATTCATTGTTATATTTAACCGCTTCCATTTTTGCGACCCCTGAAGGGATCGCCACAAGGTTTGTTTTTTTCATTATTTTCTCTTAACTCTCAACTATTCCGAACCTGAAGGGGTTTATCGGGTCTAACATATCCAGGCATAGCACCCCTGAAGGTCCGGCTATTTTTAATTTCATTTGTCATTCTCTTTTTTAGATGCAACAACCACCACCGCAGGTTTCAAAACTTCCTCTCCAATCATGTATCCATTTTCTATAACTTTAAGAATACTTCCCTCTTTACAGGAATCGGTCTTTTCCTGTAATACAGCATTGTGAAAATGAGGGGAAAATTCCTTACCTATGCAGTCCATTTTTTTTACTTGATATTTAGAAAAAATTTTATCCAGTTCTTTAAAAATCAAAATAACCCCCTCTTTAACTGCTTTTTCACCTCCTTTTTCAAGAAGTTCTTTTGCTTTTGAAATACTATCCATAACCCCAAGGAGCTCTGTAAAAATCTCTTTTATGGTTTCTTTTCTGATGGCTTTGAATTCTTTTTCTTTTCTTTTTTTATAATTCTCAAATTCGGCTTTCAAATATAAAAGTTGTTCATAATAATTTTTTGCTTTTTCTTTTTCTTCTTTTAAAGATTGACTTAAAAGTTTTAATTCCTCTACTTTTTCTTTTATTTGAGGAGAAACTTCCTCTTCTTCTTTCTTTTCTTTTTTTGGTTTTTGTTCAGAATTTTTTTTTGCCTCTTTTTCCTCTTTCATTAAAACCTCCGTATGCATTTTTGTGCATTTAAAGATATGCCTCTGATCAGGGGTAGAATCTTCATATAATCCATAAATTTTATTCCAAGAACCCCAAATACATAGAGAATGTTATTTGCTCTAAAACTTGAAAAAGTCAGGGCGAGTTCTTCATCCGTCTGGGGTGCAATATTCCAGCAAAAGCCAATGTCATGCTCATGCTCGGGTAAATTTTTAAGAATTTCTAATATGAGATGGCGCCTCTGTTGAAGAACAGAAAAAAGGGTGGAAAAATTTTTAATTCTTTTATCAAAAACTGATGGATTAAATGTGGAATGGCAACAAATTTTTTTCATTTCTTCCAGTTGCTTAAACTTACTCGATACCTTTCTTAAAAGTTCTTCATTTTCCCTGTAAAGTTTCTTAAACTGTCTTTTTAATTCATCTAAATTTTTTATGTGCTTTAATGCCTTGCGTATAAAATTAAATGTGGTCTTTTTAATGGGATTATGGCTTGAAACTATATTGCTGTAAATTTTTCCTGATTGGGTTATAACAAAAAGCAAAAGTTTATTCGGGGAAATCAGTTTTATGTCAAATTCCTTTAAAGATGAAACATCTTCCACGATCGCTGAAAGGCCAACCCACTTTGAATACTCTGAAAGAATAAAGGATGCTTTTTCTATCAGGTGTGTATCTGTATCGGCATCTGTGAATTCAGGCACCTTCGCACCATTCATAATCTCAGGGCTTGAAAGAATTTTTTCTATATAAAACTTTATTCCAAGATGTGTTGGAATTCTTCCAGAAGAAGAAAAAGAATGGGTTAAATAGCCCTTTTTCTCAAACCAGGCAAAAACATTTCGTATTGTGGCAGGAGATGCTCCAAAATTATACTTGGCATTAAGTATTTTTGAACCTATGGGTCTGCCCTTTTCTATAAACTCTTTTATGGCAGAAAAAAGTATCTGCCTGTTTCTCACTTCTTTTGAGATATTTTCACGACTTCTTGCCATAATTTAGCACCTCCGGAGTTTACATGCTAACTTACAATTTTTTACAAAATTTGTCAAGATTTTTGTCATCTTTAATTTTTCATTCTATCCTCTTTCCACTTTCCACTGTCCTCTTGTCTGCTTGTCACTTTGTTTTCTTATCTTCTTGCCTCCATTTAGCAGACCAATGGTCTGCAACTACATTTCCGACTTCTGACTTCCAACCTCCGACTTCTGCTATGGTAATGCGACCGCTACATTTCTTTCCTCTTTCCTCTGTCCACTGTCCACTTTCCTCTTTTATATTGCTTATGTTTGTGTAAAGTTGTAAAATTTTTATTATGAATTTTTATTTTGCCAAAAGACCGGCTCTTGTGCTGGTTTTAAGTTTTGCTTTTGTGATTTTTCTGGGGACATTTCTTCTATCTCTTCCTGTTTCAACACCAAAAAATAATCCTATCTCCTTTATTGATGCTCTTTTCACAGCAACATCAGCAACCTGCGTCACAGGACTGATTGTTAGAAGCACCCCTCAGGGTTTTACAACTTTTGGAAAAATTGTAATTCTGGCTCTTATCCAGATTGGGGGACTTGGTATAATGACATTTTCAATTGCTCTGATTCTTACGCTTGGCAAAAAAATCTCAAGGTCCCAGGAAAATATTCTTTTGGAAGCCTTAAGTGAAGAAAATATCCGCAGTGCAAAAAAGCTTACAAACTTTCTTCTGATTTTTACATTTGGTATGGAAATTCTGGGCGGGATTTTTCTATTTTTTGGCTTTAAAAACTATTTTTCTACTTCAAGCGCGTTAAAATATGCGTTCTTTCACTCTGTCTCTGCTTTCTGTAATGCTGGTTTTTCGCTTTTTGATGAGAGTTTGATGCCTTTTTACAGCAACTTCTATATTCTTTCCATCTTCTCCATTCTGATAATTTTCGGTGGGCTTGGTTTTGTGGTGCTTTTGGATTTTTACAGTCATCTAAAAAATGCAACAAGACTAAAAGTTCACACAAGAATCGTCCTTACAACTACTTTTTTCCTTCTTTTAGTCGGAACTGTTATTTTTTATATTGCAGAAAAAAACAATTTACTTTCTTCTATGTCAAACAATGTAAAATGGTTTAACTCCTTTTTCGCATCAGTCACTGCAAGAACTGCTGGATTTAATTCTCTTAACACTTCAAACTATTCAAGTTTAAGTAAACTTCTTACAATGTCTCTTATGTTTATTGGTGCTTCGCCTGGGGGAACTGGTGGGGGCATAAAAACCGTAACCTTTGCAATTATTTTGCTTATTTCTCTAAGTCACGTAAAGCAAAAAAATGAAGTCACTGTTTTTAAAAGAAGTATCCCTGAATTTTTTCTTATGCGGGCTGTTACAATTTTTTTCTATGCTGTGTTGCTGATTCTAATTTCATCTGGAATCCTTTATGCCATAGAGCCGTATCCTTTTGAAAAAATCCTTTTTGAGGTCTTTTCTGCGTTTGGAACCGTTGGTCTTTCAACAGGGATAACACCCCATCTTTCAAATACCTCAAAGGTTGTCATAACAATTTTAATGTTTATGGGACGGCTCGGTCCCCTCACAATTGCTCTTGCAGCAGTAAAATTTAAACCAGAAAAAATTTCATACGCAAGCGAAAGAATTATTCTCGGCTAAATGACTTTACAAAAAAAATTTTCTATAATAATTGTGAGGTAAAAATGAGACAAATTGCAATTTTCGGTCTTGGAAGTTTTGGTTCTGCAATTGCAAAATCTCTTGCAAAGGGCGGGGCTGAGGTTATTGCTGTTGATAAGGATAAAGAAAAGGTTGAAGAAATAAAAGAATATGTCACAGTTGCTGTTGCATGCAATTCAACAGATGAAAAAACCCTGAAAAATCTCGGGCTTGAAAATGTTGATATTGCGGTCGTTGCAATAGGAGAAGATGTGGAAGCTGCACTTTTAACCACAATTCTCCTTAAAAAAATTGGGGTTCCTTCTATTTTCAGCAGAGCCATTACTCCAACCCAGAAAGAAATCCTTAAAGCAATTGGGGTTGACAGAATTATTGAAGTAGAGGAGGAAATGGGGAAGGAAATTGCAAATACAATAATTGCCCCGAAATTTTTAAAAAGGGTTGCTTTAAGTGAAGAGCATGCAATTGTTGAAATAAAGGTGCCTGAAAAATTTGTTGGGAAAAAAATTTCTGAATTAAAACTCCGTCAAAAAAATAAAGTAAATATTGTTGCAATAAAAAGGTCCGTTCCTGATATTGACAGAGCAAATGGGAGCAGGAAATTTAAAGAGGTAATTGACACAGTCCCAGACCCTGAAACCATCTTTGATGAAAACGATATTATAATAATTGCAGGCAAAGACAAAGACATCAAGAAACTTTCCGAATGAACCCTTCTTTTAAAAAAAGAACAATGAAAAAAAACTTTAGAATTTTTTTAGGACTTCTTGTGATTTTAAGTTTGTTTTCCACAATTTTAGAAATTCTCAACAAAAACTTTCTTACCTGTGCAATTTTTTTTGCTTTTTTTATTGTTTCTTTTTATCTTTACATTGTTTTTTCAAGAAAATTCATCAAAATTTTAAACCAGATAAAAATTGCTGATGAGGGAAGTTTTACAACGGACTTTCCAGAAAAAATAAAAGATGAATTTGATGAAGCAACGATGAATTTAAGCAAACTTTTCAAAAACCTTAAAGTATATGACAGTTTAAGGGCAAAGGATGTAACAAAGTCAGCAAAAATTTTCTCAATTCTTTTTTCAAATACATTCCAGCCATGTATTTTGATTGACCTGGAGCAAAACACCCTTCTTTTAAATCCACAGGCACAGGCTCTTTTCAATCTTAAAACAAAGGAGTTTCCGCTTGACATTATAAAAAAGCATGTGCAAAATACAGATTTTTCAAAATTTCTTGATGATATTATTGAGGGGAAAAACGAAGAAAAAGAAATTGAGATATTCTTCCCGTCGGGAATAAAGAAATCAGTAAAAATAACCCCTCATCCAGTAAAGACAATTGAGGGTGCTATTACCACAGTTATTCTATTTTTAAGTTAAATAAAAAATGTGGTGGCGTCCTACTCTCCCGGATCCGTTTGACCCAGTACCATCGGCGCTGGAGGGCTTAACTTCCGTGTTCGGGATGGGAACGGGTGTTTCCCCTCCGCTATAGCCACCACAAAACCTTATTTTCTATTTTCTTTGTCGCATAATAATGCGACCGCTACTACTTAATTTCTACCATGGTCATAGATTCTTCTTTTACCTTTGGGTGCTTTGCAGTAATAGTAACAACCCCCGGAGCAAGACATTTCATACGAACAGTGTTTCCTTCTGTACTTTCAAGTTTTCCGAGTGCAGGATTATCTACTTTCCAGGTGGTTGATTTAAGAAGACCTGGTATTTTAATTCTTGCAGATTTTTCATCATAACCAACAATCTTAAAAGTAATGGTTTCTCCTACTCTGGCACTGGTTGGCCCTTCAATAGAAATACTCTTTACTCCACCCGTTACAAAACCGGGTGCTCCTTTGCTCCTTGCTTTTTCAGCAATCGTTGCACAACCAGTAAGTAGTGCTCCCACAAAAATCAAACCCAGGAATGACAATGACTTTTTACACATCTTTCCTCCTATTGCTTTAGCAGACCAAGGGTCTGCAGCTACATTTCTGACCTCCGACTTCTGACCTCTGACTTCTGCTTAGAGCAAGATTGTATAGTACGGTCAAGTCATTCGGTCTATTAGTACGGGTCGGCTCTTCACCTCCAAACTCGGACCGAAGTCCTTGTTCTTTGGTGAAGGTCTCCTCTGCCGAAGCAGATTTGACCGACGATTACTCGCCTTACACCTCCCGCCTATCAACCCGGTAGTCTTCCGGGGACCTTATTGCCTCACTGCGGACTTAAAGTCCACAGTTGCGGCAGGGAAATCTTATCTTGGGGTTGGCTTCCCGCTTAGATGCTTTCAGCGGTTATCCATTCCAAACGTGGCTACCCAGCGCTGCTCCTGGCGGAACAACTGGTACACCAGAGGTTTGTCCATCCCGGTCCTCTCGTACTAGGGACAGCTCCCCTCAGATTTCCTACGCCCACACCAGATAGGGACCGTACTGTCTCACGACGTACTGAACCC
>JAGHAG010000019.1 GCA_021161625.1 Elusimicrobiota bacterium | reverse complement strand
GTCAACCCCGATAAATCGGGACTGAAACCCCCATTTCCTTTATAATTTTTTACTGCTTTCATAACTCCTCGTCTATCCCCTGACTATCTTAAAAAACTATTCCTTATTTTATAAAAAAGTTTACCTTATCCATCGGAAATTTTCAATTTCCGATGCAGCAAAATAATCCTTAATGCTGATGAAATTTGTTATAATACTTAGATGCCCTCGTAGTTCAATTGGATAGAACGTCTCCCTGCGGAGGAGAAGGTTCCCCGTTCAAGTCGGGGCGAGGGCAATAATGTAGAGGATAGAGGAAAAGTGGACAGAGGAAAGAAAAAAATGAAAAATTCTGAAGTTGCTGAAAAATTGATGGAGATTGCGCACCTGCTTGAAATAAAAGGGGAAAATCCCTTTAAAATAAGAAGTTATGAAAAAGCAGCAAATTCCATTCTTTCTCTGCCGAAAGAAATAAAAGAATTTGTAAAAGAAGACAAACTCAAATCAATATCTGGAATTGGGGCAAGCATTTCACAGAAAATAAAGGAACTTCTTGAAACAGGAAAAATTCAGTATCTTGAGAACTTAAAAAAAGAAATTCCACAGGGGCTTTTGGAAATGCTCAACATTCCTGGAATGGGTCCGAAGAAAATAAAAGCCGTCTATACAAAGTTTGGTATAAAAGACATAAGAGGTCTTGAGATTGCAGCGCGGAGAGGAGACCTTGCAGAACTGGATGGATTTGGAGAAAAAACTGCACAGAACATTTTAAGAGGGATTGAACTTTTAACAAGGCAGTCAGGAAGAATGCTCTCTGTAACTGCAAAAAAAATTGCAGAGGATTTTGTTGAATTTTTAAGAAAAGAAAAAACCTGCAAAAAAATAGAGGTCTGCGGAAGTTTGAGACGTGCCTGTGAAACAATCGGAGACATTGATATTCTTGCTGTGTCATCAAAGCCGCAAGAATTTATGGAGAGATTCATAAAAAAAGACGGCATTAAAAAAGTAATTGCAAAAGGGGAGACAAAATCAAGTGTTCTGACAGAGGATGAAGCACAGGTTGATTTGAGGGTTGTGGAAGAAAAATCTTTTGGTGCAGCGGTTATGTATTTTACAGGGTCAAAAAAACACAACATTCACTTAAGGGAAATTGCGGTAAAAAAAGGGTTTACCTTAAACGAATACGGGCTTTTTAAAAAAACAAAAAAGGGCACAGGAAGTTTTCTCGCAGGAAAAACAGAAGAAGAAATCTATAAAAAACTCAAGATGCAATACATCCCGCCTGAAATAAGAGAGGATACAGGTGAAATTGAACTTGCTTTACAGAGGAAACTCCCAGAACTTGTTGAAAGAAAAGACATAAAAGGGGACACCCATATTCACAGTACCTATTCTGATGGGAATGCCCGAATTCCTGAAATTGCTCAGAAAGCAAAATCTCTTGGATATGAATGGGTTGGAATCTGCGACCATTCAAGAAGTCTTAAAGTAGCAAGGGGGCTTTCCATTGAAGAACTTTTAAAAAAGAAAAAGGAAATTGAAAATTTTAATAAAAAGTCAGATGTAAAGGTTCTTTTCGGTGCAGAGGTTGATATTTTGCCCGATGGAACTCTGGATTATCCTGATGAGATTTTGAGGCAACTTGATATTTGTATAATTGCGGTTCACACTGCTTTCAATCAACCTGAGGATGTCTTAAACAAAAGAATTTTAATGGCGATGGAAAATCCCTATGTTCACATTCTTGCCCATCCATCCTGCCGTCTTATTGGCAAAAGAGAACCCCTTTCCATTGACTACGAAAAAATAATAAAAAAGGCAAAGGAGAGAGGGGTTATTCTTGAAGTAAATGTGTTTCCTGACAGACTTGACCTCAAAGACATTTACATAAAATTTGCCATCCAGAATGGGGTTTTAATTTCAATGGGAACTGACGCACACGCACTTTATCAGATGGATAATATTGACTATGGTATAAAATACATAAGAAGGGGCTGGGTGAAAAAGTCAGATATTATAAATACAATGACCTACGATGAGGTAAAAAAATTTTTAAAAGGAAGGAATAGATGAAAAAATTTTTCATTTTTTTGCTATTGTTTTTGTTTGCGTGTTTTTTGTTTGTATATTTTTTGTTTATGTATTCCAAAGCCCCGCAGAAGCCAGAAGGAGCCACAATTATAATGGCATCTATTGGAGAACCCTCTTATCTCAATCCTATCTTAGCATCTGATTCAGCCTCTTTTGACATAATAGACAAAGTATTCAATGGTCTTTTGAAGTACGATAAGGATTTAAATCTCGTTGGAGACCTTGCACAAAATTGGAAAGTTTCTCCTGACGGACTTAAAATAACATTTTTTCTGAAAAAAAATGTCTTCTGGCACGACGGAATGCCCTTCACCTCAAAAGATGTTCTCTTTACCTATAAGGCATTGATTGACCCGAATGTTTTATCCCCTCATTCAGCAGATTTTAAAAGAGTGAGTGTTGTTAAAATCCCCGATGATTTCACGGTTGAAGTTTTCTACAAAGAACCCTTTGCGCCTGCTCTTGAATCTTGGGGGACAAGCATAATTCCTGAACATCTCTATAAAGGAACCGACATAAATACAAACCCTCACAACAAAAAACCCGTTGGAACAGGTCCATATAGATTTGTAAGATGGATTTCAGGGGATAGAATTATCCTTGAAAAAAATGAAAACTACTTTGAGGAAATGGGAAACATTACAAGAATTGTTTACAGAATTATCCCCGACGAGTCCGTTCAATTTCTGGAACTAAAAAAGCAAAACATTGATATGACAGGTCTTACACCTTACCAGTATAAGTTCCAAACCAACGACCCTGCTTTTAACAAAACATTTCAGAAATTCAAATATCCAAATTTTTCATACACATATCTTGGCTTTAATCTTAAAAAGGAACTCTTTAAAGACAAAAAAATAAGACAGGCAATTGCTTGCGCAATAAACAAAAAGGAAATTATTGATGCTGTCCTTTTTGGACTTGGCAGACCCGCAAAAGGTCCCTATCCACCAATTTCATGGGCTTATGATGAAAACTTAAAAGACTTTGAATACAACCCTCAAAAGTCAAAGAAAATTCTTGCAAAACTTGGATGGAAGGATAAAGATGGGGACGGGATTATTGAAAAAAACGGGAAGAAATTTTCCTTTACAATTCTCACAAATCAGGGAAACAAAATGAGAGAGGAAACCGCAACAATCATTCAGGCACAGTTAAAGAAAATCGGGATAGAAGTAAAAATTCGCCTTCTGGAATGGGCTTCTTTCATTCACCAGTACATTGACACAAGAAATTTTGAAGCAGTGATTTTAGGATGGTCTCTTTCTGTTGACCCGGATCAGTTTTCTCTCTGGCACTCCTCAGAAGACAGACCCGGCGGTTTTAATTTTATTGGATACAAAAATCCTGAGGTTGACCGTCTTCTTGAAGAAGGGAGAAGAACCTTTGACATTGAAAAAAGAAAAAAAATTTATAAGAAATTCCAGCAGATACTTGTGGAAGATGAGCCCTATGTCTTTCTCTATGTTCTGGATTCGCTTCCTGTTGTGCACAGAAGATTTCATGGAATTGAAGTCGGGAAAGCAGGCATAACATACAACTTTATAAAATGGTATGTGCCGGAAAATTTGATAAAATATAAATTATGAGGAAATTTCTTGCGGTTTTAAATATTGTTCTGCTTCTTTCAGGCATTGTCTATTTCATAAAACTCTGC
>JAGHAG010000189.1 GCA_021161625.1 Elusimicrobiota bacterium | reverse complement strand
GTCTTTTTACTGTTTGATAGGTTTTGGCAAATAAATTGACTTTTTGTATTTCATTCCTGTTGTTATACAGAATGCCTTTATTGTTGGAAGAACATTTTTAATAAAATTTTTTTTCTCATCTCCGATTAGAATTAAGAAAAAATTTTTCCCGCTTAGAGGTCTTTTTCCACTTTCCCAGAAGAGTTCGCATCTGTCTATAATTTTTTTAAACTGTGAGGGCAGGTGTGAAAAATACACAGGCGAAATGAAAACAACATTTTTAAATTTTTTTAAAACTTGCACAAATTTAAGAAAATCATCATCAAATTTGCATTTTCCTTCTCTGCACAGAAGACATCCATCACAGGGATAAATTTTGTAGTCACAGATTTTTATGGTTCGGGATTTTTTCAGAAGTTTTGATACTTCTTTTGATATTCCAATGCATCTGCCTTTTTTTCTTGGGCTTGCAGAAACCAGAACCGCTTCAGAGATTGGGGGCGATGTCTCTTTTAAAAATTTCCTTAGCTTTATGATAAATTTCTTTTTCATCTAAAAACAGGAGTTTTTTGTTTTTAACCAGCAATTTTCCATTTACAATAACATCATTTGCTGTAAAATTTCTTCCGCAGAAAACCAGAGCCTCTACCACATCACCGCATCCTGCATAAGCAATGTCTTCAATATCAAAAAGAACAATATCTGCTGCTTTTCCTTGTTCAAGAGCACCAATATCTTCTCTTTTTAGTGCTTTTGCACCTCCCCGTGTTGCAAGCCACAGAGCATCGGTTGCAGACATGCTTGAAACCCCTGTCTTTACTCTTGCAACAAGCATACACTGCCTTATTTCAAGAAGCATATTTGAAGAATCATTTGATGCAGACCCATCAACGCCAATAGAGACCGTTGCCCCTGCATCAATGAGTTTTCGTATAGGAGCAATACCACTTCCCAGACGAAGATTTGAAGTGGGGCAGTGTGAAACGCAGGATTTTGTTTTTCCTAAAAGTTTTATATCATCATCAGAAAGATGAACGCAATGAGCAAATAAAACATCATCTCCAAGCCAGCCAACTTCTTCCATATACCTTACAGGGGTCTTCCCGAATTTTTCAATACAGAAATTTTCCTCATCCAGAGTTTCTGCAAGATGAGTGTGTGAGGTGATTTTTTTCTTTCTTGCAAAATTTATGCTTTCCTTTAAAAGTTCCTTTGTGACAGAAAAAGGCGAACACGGAGCATTTACAATTCTTATCATTGAAAAATCTTTCGGGTCATGATATTTCTGAATGAGCCTTTCAAGGTCTTTTAAAATCTCTGCCTCTTCCTGAACAACTCTTCGGGGTGGGAGCCCCCCTTTGTCCCTGTCAAGAGACATTGCCCCCCGTGTGGGATGAAACCTTATACCGCACTGATTTGCTGTTTCAATTTCAATATCAAGGAAATTGTTTTTGTTATCAGGATAAACATAGTAATGGTCAAGGGTGGTTGTGCACCCTGAAAGCAAAAGTTCTCCAACTGCAATTTTTGTTGATATTTCAACCCATTCAGGAGTGAGATTTGCCCAGATGTCATAGAGATACAAAAGCCAGTCAAAAAGTTTGGCATCAGTAACCTTTTTCAAAACCCTTGTCATTGTTTGATAGAAGTGGTGGTGGGTGTTTATGAAACCTGGAAGAGCAACTTTGCCCTGACCTGAAATGAGGATTTGGGCTTTTTCTTTAGTGTTTTTTGCAATTTTTTCAATTCTGTTTTCATTTATGAGAATGTCGGTGTTTTTTAAAATTTTCCTTTCATCATCCATTGTTGCAACAATGGAAATGTTTTTTAAAAGAATTTTACTCATAGCCCTCTCCATAATTCACATCCTCTTTATCTGGAAATTTCACTTCATAATTTATGCCATCTGTTATAATCTCTATTGTTCCATCTTTGTCTGTTCTTAAAACCCTGCATCCGTAATCTTTCAATCTTTTCAAAACAACTTTATGAGGATGCCCCCATCTGTTATGCGCGCCAACCTCAATTATTGAAATAATGGGCATTGTCCAGTCGAGGAATGTCTGTGATGAGGAGGTTTGTGACCCGTGATGTGCAACCTTTAAAACAGTTGAAAGAAGTTGTTTTTTAAACTTTTTAGTTATAAACCTTTCAGCCCTTCTTTCAGCATCTCCGGTAAAAAGAAAAGAAATTTTTTTATATGTAAGTTTTAAGACAATGGAATTTTCATTTGCCTCACTCCCACCTTTAAATAGTTTTTTGGGCGGATTTAAAATTAGAATACCGCAATCTTTGTCCCATTTCGGACGGTCTCCTGCACGGACTTCAATGTAATTTATTTTTTTCCTGGAAATTATGTCAAGAAGTTCCTCATAAATATAGGATGGATAATCAAGCCCGGGGTCAACAAAATTTTTAACTTTGAACTTTTTTACCACAGGAATTAAACCTCCACAGTGGTCAAGGTGAGCATGAGACATTACAATATAGTCAATTTTTTTTATACCCTTGCTTTTGAGATACGGCACCACCACTTTTTCGCCTGCATCCCAGTTACTCCATTCAGACCTTCCAGGGCCACCGTCTATAAGAATAACCGTGCCTCTTGGGGTTATTATGAGTTCACTGTCTCCCTGCCCTACATCAATAAAAGAAACTTTGAGAAGAGGTTTTTTGTAATTTACAGATTTACTTTTTGCTGAAACAAAAGGGATAAAAAAAATGAAAACAGCAAAAAAAATTATTCTTTTGAATGATTTCATTTGCTAAAATTATATTATTATTTTTTGGAAAAAGCAACAAAAAATTTGAGGAGAGTGAATTATGAGAGACGATGAAAAAGAAATGGAAGGTATTGAGGAAGAGGTTATTGAAATTCTCTCAGAAGATGCAGATGCTGAAAAAAAACTTCTGAAACCTGATATTAAAAAAATAGCGACTGAGGAAAAGTTTTATTTTCACATCTTAAAATATCTTACAGGTTTTGAATTTGAAGAAAATGAAGCAAGGGATTTGTGGTATAAAATTTTGAGGCATAAGTATTTGATAAGTGAAAAACTCGGCAGAAATGTGGGCTTCAGAGTTGCAGCACTGGATTATTTTATGAACATAAAGGGTATTTTAAAAGCGGTAACTTTTGTTGACATAGGTGCTTTCAACAGATTAAAAACAGATGCTTTGCATGACTCACTTACCCGTGTTTTCAGACGTAATGTTCTTGAAGAAAAGGGCAGGGAATTTTTAAAAATTGCAAAAGAAGAGGGGAAAAAACTTTCTTTCATTTTTTTTGATATTGATTTTTTCAAAAAATTTAACGATACAATGGGACACCTTGCAGGAGATGCTGTTCTTTATGAAGTTGCGCGAACTTTGAGAAATTATTCTAAAAATGTTTTTAGATATGGTGGAGATGAATTCGTTGTGGTGGAGTTCTGGGATTTTGAAAAGGCAAAAGAGGTGGCTCAGGAGGTAGAAAATAAAATAAAAGAAAAATCATTTTCAGCCGAGAAATTTAAAAAGGGTGTTTCAATAAGTTTCGGGATTTCAGTTTTCCCTGACGATGGTGAGGAATTTAAAGAACTTTTAAAAACAGCAGATGACCGACTTTATGAAGAGAAGAGAAAAAAACACAAGTATGAATAAGAGAATTTTAATTCCCATTAAAAACGGTTTTGTAAATTTTAACACCAAACACGGTGCTGAAATTTACAGGCGTTCTCTTTCAATTCTTTTTGAATGTGCAATATGGGAACTTTATCCTGATTTGAGAGTTCAGGTGGGGCAGACCCTGATGAAGGGCTATTATTACGAACCTGTAAAAGGAGAACTTCCCGGAGATTTTGTCAAAAATGTCACACAAAGAATGCATGAGATTATAAAGAAAAATGAAAAATTTCGGGTAGTTGTTTATCCCAAAAAAAAGGCACTACTCTTATGCAAAAGAAGAAACAGAATGGACAAATACAGGGCAATTTTTCACCTTCCCATAAAAAAAATTGAGTTTGTTTTTTTAAGGAATTATTTTGATTTCCTTCTTGCCGAACCTGTAAAAAGCACCTCTGTTCTTAAAACTTTCCGTATAATAAAATACAACAACGGGGTTATTCTTCAATTTCCAGTAAGAGGTGAAATAGACCGCCTGCCAGAGGTTAAAGACAGGCAAAGGAAACTTTATAAAGTTTATCTTGAGGCTAAAAAGTGGGGTGAAATTCTTGGGGTTCAAAATGCAGGCGATTTAAATGAAGCAATTTTTAATGGAGAAATAAGAAATCTAATACTCGTTCAGGAAGCCTTTCATGAAAAAAAAATTGCTGAGATTGCGGACAAAATCATAAATGTTTTCCCCCGAAAAAAATTAATCCTCATTGCAGGCCCTTCTGCATCAGGAAAGACCACTTTTATAAAAAGATTAGGTGTTCAATTGAGGGCAGGCAATATCATCCCCCTGGAAATTTCTCTTGATAACTATTTTGTTCCAAGAGAAAAAACTCCGAAAACTCCGGATGGTGAATATGATTATGACTCTCTGAAAGCAGTTGATTTGAAGTTTTTCAGAAAACAGATAAAAAATCTTCTTGAAGGAAAAGAGATAAAAGTTCCGGATTTTAATTTCAGGAAGGGGGTAAGGGAATTTAAAGGTGAAAGAATGAAAATGAGTGCAAATTCTGTTTTGCTTGTTGAAGGAATTCATGCATTAAATCCGCAGTTGCTTCCTGAAATTCCTGAAAGAAACAAGTACAAGATATTTGTAAGTGCTTTAACCCAGTTGAGAATAGACAATGACAACAGAATTTTCACATCAGATTCGCGACTTTTGAGAAGAATAATAAGGGATTACAAATACAGGGGTTATTCAGCAGAGGAAACAATTATGAGATTTCCAAAGGTAAGACAGGCAGAGGACAACTACATTTTCCCATACCAAAATCGCTGTGATGTATTTTTTAATTCTTATCTTTTTTATGAACAGGCGGTTATAAAGAAAATGGTGGAATGCTTTTTAAGAAAAATAAAGAAATCAAGTCCTGCATATTTTGAAGCAAGAAGGCTTCTTTATTATCTCAGATTTTTCCTTCCAATTTCTCTGAAAAGAGTTCCTCAGAATTCAATTTTGCGTGAATTTACAGGCAAAAGTAGTTTTCACTATTGACCTGTTTTTTTCTTCCAGGGAAATTTCATCACAAGCAGTGCTGCAAAGAAAGTTACAAAAACCCAGTCCCTGCCAAGCAGAATAAGAGAACTTACAGGATAATTTCCATAGGGAGATGAGAGTTCATCTTTTATGGATGTTATAAGGAGAACAAGAAGAACAACAGGTGTTATGTATTTTATTGAAAAATCCCACCATTTTCCAATTTTTGTTGGAGAAACATCATTTATGTGTTCGCGAATTTTCTCGGTTTTATAAATCCATCCTATAAAGATACATTCAAGAAACCCTACGACAACAAGCCCGTAACTTGTAAGAAAGTGGTCAACAATATCAAGAAAATAAAGCCCTGCACCTGTTGCAAAAAATATACTCCCCAGAAACCCGAGGATACACAGAACAGAAACAATTGTTTTTCTGCTGGAGTGAAACTTATCAATAACAGCAGATGAAAACGCCTCAATTATAGAAATTCCAGATGTAATTCCTGCAAATGTAAGAATTGTAAAAAACAGAACTCCAAAGAGTTTTGAAAATGTTGGAATAAGAGAAATTGCCTGAGGATATGCAACAAAAGCAAGACCTATTGACTGTTTGACAACTTTTTCTATTGGAAGATTTTGTGCGGTTGCCATGTATCCAAGAGTTCCCCAGACAGCAAAACCAGCAATTAAAGAGTAAATACAATTCCCGATGGATGTAAGAATTGCACTCTGGGTGATGTCAGTTTTGTGAGGGAGATATGAGGCATAGGCAATCATAATACCAAAACCAAGTGAGAGGGTAAAGAAAATCTGGGAAAAGGCAGAAATCCAGACCTGAGGTCTCAGAAGAACCTTAAAATCAGGTTTCAGGTATTTTGTAATTCCTGTCTTTGCACCGGGAAGGGATACTGCCCATATAACAAGAATTAATGTGAGAAAAAAGAGAAGAGGAATTAAAATTTTATTAGCCCTTTCAATACCCTTTTCAACACCAAAAAACACAATGACCCAGCACACCAGCCACACAATAATAAGTCCTAAAAGGATGGGAGTTCTGATGTCTCCAATTTCACCAGGTCCTGAGGTAAGACCGAGAAAATTTTTAAAGAAAAATGTATTTGGGTCTTTTCCCCATGAGAGGTTGAAGGCAAATCTAAAATAGTTCACACACCAGGAAATTACAACTGAGTAATAAAGCATTATCCCAAACATAACAAAGATAACTGCCCACCATCCAAGCCATTCCCATGAAGGGCGTAATTTGTGAAAAGCCAGTGGAGCAGAACCTCTTTCTCTGTGCCCTATTGAAAATTCAAGCACCATAACAGGTATTCCAACCACAAGAAGAGCAACAAAATACGGAATGAGAAATGCTCCCCCACCATTTTCATAACACAGATATGAAAATCTCCAGATGTTTCCAAGTCCGATTGCTGAACCCATTGCAGCAAGGATAAAACCTACCTTTGTTTTCCACTGCGCCCTGTGTTTTTCGCCAAAATATTCCATAAAAACTCCTTTTTGTTTTTTTAATTTTTATATTAAAAAAACTTTAAAAATACAAGATTTCACAATGCCCCTGCAAGAAAAAGAAATACTCAGAATTTTTTTGTGATGGAAAATTGATGAGAGTTTCCTATGTCTGAAAAATTAAGGTATGCATAGTCAATGTAAAAAGATGAAACTTTTATCCCTGCGCCAAAAGTTATTCCAGAGTTAAAATTAAGGTCTGAAATTGTGTCTGTTTTTATGCCTGCTCTCAAACTCAAAGCGTCATTGTAAGTGTAGTCAAAACCAAAATGCCCTGAAACAGGGTCATCATTATAAAATTTTACATCAGCAAGAATTTTTATTCTGTGATAAATTGAGGGTTTTATTGTGTAATCCACACCTGCCTGCAGGAATTGAGGCAACTTGTTTTTTTCAGAGACAAACTTTATTCTGCTTCCCCCTGCATTGTGGATGGAGACACCAATGGAAAGGGAACCAATAAACTTATCCAAAAGAATTCCTGCATCAAAACAAACAGGAAAACCCTGACTGCTGACAGAGGCAATCTTCATTTTTATTGTCTTGATACTCATACCTGCAAGAATGTGTCTTGAAAAATGTCTGCTGTAAGTAAACATCCCGCAATAATTATAAACGCCAAAATTCTTGGAAGTTGTGGCATCTTCCATTCCCTGAACAGTTGTGTAAAGTCCCAGAGCAGAAATTCCAAAAACTCCAGCATTCTTTACAGGATACAGAAGTGCAACCCAGTCATAAGAAATATCCTGAAAATAATAGGTGTGTGAAATGGAAATTTCCCTGTGGATGAGGGGGGCAACTGTTGCAGGATTGAGCCAGATGCTGTTTGCATCAGGGGAAACATCCCCTGAACCTGCACCTGCAAGGGAAGAATACCTTGCAGAAGTATTCAGTTTTAAAAATTCTGCACAGGTTGTTCCTGAATTATTGTCTGCATAAAGCAGAGTTCCCAGAAGAATAAAAACAACTATCTTTCTCATCTTAAAACCGCTATTTTTTTCACAACAACACTTCCGTTTGATTCAACTGTTAATATATATAGCCCCCCTGCAACTTTTTTATTGGTGTCTGTCAATCCATACCAGTCATACTGGGTTGAAAAATCAAGATTTGTCTTAAAAATTTCCCTGCCTGTTAATGTGAAAATTTTTATAACACTCGGTGCAACTGCTTCAATTGTGGTGTGGTCTGTTTTTGAAAAATCAACAGGATTGGGATAAATTTTTACAGAAAAGCCTGTTGATGAAGAACCCTGTATTGCCTGAATTGTATAAATCCCGCTTCTTGTAATCTCTGCAGTGATTGTATTTGCAACAGGGTCTATGGTAAAATTGCCTGTTGTGGCAATCCATTCCTCATTCTGGCTGTCCCATCTGAAAATTCTCAAATCTGACTCCCTGATGGAGTCCTCATTTATCACAACAAACTCATCCAGATTATCGTCCCTGTAAGGAATTGTGAGAAGAACAGGTTTTGAAAAATCTTCATCCTGTATTCCATCTCCATCTGTATCACCCACAAGAGAAATCGGGGCTTCCGGGTCAAGGGTATCATAGGTAAAAATTAAAACCTCTCTTAAAAGGTCAGATTTGGCATTATTATAACTGGCTGTTCTTAAAAAATCCCACCAGCTCCACGGATTTGATACTTTGACCTCACTTCCATCCTGCACTGTATCAGGTTCAACCTCTACTTTTGTCCCATCCTGTGCTGTTGCTGTTGTTTTCACACCCCCGTCAATTGTTGCCTGTGTCTGGGATGAGTCAGATGCTATGTTTGATATCTGGGTGTTGTAGAGTTTTGTAAATTCCTGATAAAATGCCTCTGCAATACTTGTGGATTTTATTATTACAATGTTTTCGTCATTGCTGAGGTTTGCATTTTTTGACCAGTTTGCAGAACCTGTAATAACAGTTGCCTCAGGCGTGCCATAATCAATAATCATAAACTTATGATGCAAGAGTCCTTTGTTTGTGTCCTTTTGAACCGGAATTCCTCTATTTTTAAAATACGAATACCATGAATAATCCGACGCTGCCTGAAGACTGTCAAAAACCCCTTTTATTGCTATGCCATTACCATCAGCCCATTTGTTGAGCATTTCATCGCCAATGTAATCATCTGTAAATGAATAAATTGCAAAGTATATGTTGTACTGGGCAGAAGAAATGGCACTGCGTATTGCACTTCTTATGTCATCAGATGGACCCATATAAGCAGAAACAGAAACACCATTTACTGTGAAACTCTCAGCATTGTTGTCTATTTTGTCAGTGGAAAAATCGTGAGATGTAAACATCTGTTCAAATTCAAGTTCAAAGGCATTGGCAAGAGAGGAATCCTCAATAACAACAGCATTGTTATTATTGTTAAGGGTGCCATTATCCGTTAAATTGTAGGAACCTGTCCACACATATCTGTCATCTATAATGCAGAATTTGTCGTGCATGAGCCACTGCCCATTTCCACCATCCCAGTCATCCACAATGGAAATCCCTGCATCTTTTAATTGCTGATAGTATGCTTTTATATTTTTGTCCGAGTATCTGTCATATTCTGTAACAACTCTAACTGCAACCCCTCTATTTTTGGCGTTTATAAGAGCATTTATGATATTCTGTCTTGAAATCTCATAACAGGCAAGAGACACTTTTGATTGAGCATTGTCTATAAGGTTTATGAGATTAACATCAATGTTATTGGAATTGGGAGGAGCATTAAAATAAACAGAAAAACTTTGAGGTGTTGGTGGGGTTTCTCCTGATGAGACCTGAGAATTTGCTCCACCCGGAGTTCCGTATCTGCCACCACCAGAACCTGTTGAAGTGTGCCAGTTTGTAGAAACAGTGCCATCAAGTTCAGGAGAATTTTTCTCCATTGAAACCCCTGCATCATTATTTATGCCTGCAAACCACTCTCCATTTTGATTTGCTTCATCAACCAGAATAGCGGTTTGAGGGTCTCCAGCAAAAAGTTGAACAACTTCACCTGACTGATTCAGAGTCATTGAATCTTCTTCATCAGGAGTAATTCCTGAAACCGCACCAGGATCGGTTATTAAATAATAGCCATGTGCCTGGATTATTTTACCATCGTCAATAACAACCTCAACGTCATCATCTGTCCCGCCATCTCCTGCTGTAATCATCCAACCACTTATGTCAATTGCAGTATCCTTTGTGTTGTAGAGTTCAATGTATTCAAGTTCATCCCACATAATTTCATTTATAACAACATCTCCTTTCTGTATTTCCTGCGTTACAGAGGACTGCTGTGAATTCATTGGAGTTCCACATTCGCTGGCTCCTGCATCAAAATTTATACTCTCCTCGCTTGTGAACCACTCCGATGGGTCTTCTCCATTTACAGGTTCCCCGCATCTCTGCATTGATTTGTGATTTCCACTTCCTGTTTGCCCTGCAAATGGCACTCCACCATCACCGCACACATCAACCAGATTATCCGAAGCATCATACAGGGAAAGTTTGAGTGCAGTATTTGAAAAAGATATTCCTGTATCAACGAGGTCTGGCGTTATGTTGAGTGTGGAATTTGATGAATTTTCATCATAATTTGCTATGAGGAAATATCCATCTGCAGGAATTGTTTTCCCCTGAGGAATTGTTATCATCACACTGTCATTTGCATTTTTTATATACCAGTCAGTTAAATCAATATCAGAAGAGGTGAGATTTCGTAATTCAATCCACTCATCATAAGCACTTGCATCTGAACCACTCCATGCAACCTCATTTATGCACACAGAAAGAGCAGGCATTTGAACTTTTACAGGCCCTGCCTGGGAACCTGTGCCAAGAGCACTTTCAACTCCGTTATTCTTAAGACAGGTCACAGCAACATAATAACTTTCCCCATCCACAAGAGTTTCTCCACCGCAGGTTGAGATTGTTGCAGAGGTTGTATTTTTATCCGTGATTGTCAATTCAGGAGTAATCGCAGATGTGTCTGTTATCTGATTTTTTGAAACAAAAATATAATATCTTGCAAAATCTTCCTCTGAACTTGCTCTCCATGTAACCTGAATTTCACCATTCTTGTTTGAAGCACTTACATTTTCAACAGGATTTACAGATGGAGAATCAGGTCTCTGTGAAGGAGAATCTGAATCCTGTGTTAAGTCAAACTGTCTGCGAAATTCCTGCAGGTATTTTCTTGCAAGACCGAAGTCATTTATAATAAGAATATTTTCATCGTTTCCCTGATCTGCTGCAAGAGAAAGATTTGCAGAGCCTGTAATAACTTTTTCCGTGTCAATTATGATGACCTTAAGATGCATAAGGTCAGAATTCGCATCCTTTCTTATGTCTATTCCGTAATTGTCCAGCTGGGGATAAACTCCCTCAGAAGCATAATCATTTTCAACAATTCCCTCAACTGTTATTCCACTGTCCCAGAGGTCTTTTACTGTCTGTGCCAGTGTTTCATCTGTAAAATAGTAAAACATAAAAAGCACACTTTTTCCTGCTCCTGAAATTTCATCATTTATCTTTGAGACAGGGCTGTCTTCAGGTCCAAAATAATTATCCACACTTGCATTATCAATCACAAAAAAAGAATCTGTTGCAGTGCCACCTGCAAATGTGCCACTCCACATCTCCTCAAATTCCTGTCTGAAATTTGAAGCAAGTTCTGAATTCTCTACCCATAATCCATCATTTGCCATATTAAAAAAATTCTTGTATGTAAAATCTGCTGAACCTGTCCAGACAACATCATCAGCGATCAAAAACTTATTGTGCATTATATATGATGAACCACTGTCATCTTTGACACTGATACCCGCGTCCTTCAGCATCTGAATTCTGTCAGGGTCACTTGCCATTCCGCTTACAGAATCAGTATCCACAATAACCCTTACCGTGCAACCCCTGTTTTTTGCAGAAATAAGTTCCTGAACAACATAATAGTCGCTTAAATTGTAAACAGCAACATCCACCTGAGAGGAAGCACCTCTTATCACAGACCTCAGAGCAGACCTGATATCAGAACCAGAACCACTGAAATGAACATTCCATGCCTGCAGGTGTGTAAAAGTTAAAATTATCCCAAAAACCAGTTTAAGTTTCTGTTTCATTCCAATTTTATGTTACAAATTTTTAACTTTGACTGTCAATTACCTGCTTATTGTTTGATGCTAATGAAAAATTTCAGAAACATATTGGACAGGATAAAGCAAACAGATAAAATAAGAAAAAAGGCAGGATAAGGGGGCTTGACCGTATCCTACACTACATTGACTTGAAATAACTATTATGTTTAAATAAAAAAACCTGGGGGAGCTTTCCTAAGGAAGGCTGAGAGTCCAAGCACCTATTTTTAAAGGTGCAGTTGGGTAGATGAGAAATAGGTGCTGGAGACCCCTTGAACCTGAACCAGGTAATGCTGGCGAAGGGAAAGGTATAACAGGTTATTCAGAAAGACTCTCATCATCCCCCGAAAGGGAGGTGAAAATGGATGTTTATGGACTACTGGAAAAGGTAAGAGACAAAAAACCCCTTGTTCATCATCTCACCAACTGGGTTACAATCTATGACTGTGCAAACATTGTGAAAGTTTTTGGTGCATCCCCTGTGATGGCACATGCTCCTGAGGAAGTTACAGACATGTCAAATCTTGCAGATGCACTTGTTTTGAACATTGGAACTCTCACTCTGGACTTTATTGAGTCAATGAAAATTGCAATTGCATCTGCAAACAAAAAAGGTATTCCTGTTATTCTTGATGTGTGCGGTGCAGGTGCAACGCCATTTAGAAATCAAAAGGTTTCAGAACTTCTTGAATCAGGAAAAATTTCAGTTATTAAGGGAAATTCCTCTGAAGTTGCCTCCATAGCAGGAGTAAAAGTGCAGACAAAAGGAGTTGATGCAGTGGATGTTTCTCACGACTTAAAGGAAATTGCAAAAAATTTTGCAAAAAAGCAAAATTGCGTAGTTGTTATAACAGGAAAAGATGACATCGTCTCTGACGGGGAAAAAATTTTTATTGTTTCAAATGGAAGCCAGATGCTTTCCCATGTGGTTGGCACGGGTTGTATGGCAACCTCTGTGATAGGAACTTTCTCATGTGTTTGTGAAAATTATGCTGAAGGTTCAGCAGCAGGTTTATGCTGCTTTGGTATTGCCTCTGAATTTGCCGCAGTAAAAAGTTGCGGTCCCGGAAGTTTTAAGGAAAATCTTTATGACGCTGTTTTTCATTTAAACAGAAGTCAGATTGAAGAAAGAGCAAAGATAAAAATAGAAAAATAGGTGGTGGTGCGGTGAAAGAAAAAATACAGAAGATTAAAGGGTATTATTTTATTACAGACTCTTCTTTGACAAGAAGGGGAATTTTTGAGGATGTGAAACTTGCTCTTTCCTGCGGGGTGAGTGTCTTTCAGTATCGGGAGAAAAACAAGTCCAGTTTTCAGATGCACACAGAAGCGGTAAAATTGAAAAAATTGTGCAGGAATGTTCTTTTTTTAATAAATGACAGGATTGATATTGCTCTTTCCTCAGGTGCGGATGGAGTTCATCTGGGGCAGGATGATATGCCTTTGAAAATTGCAAGAAAAATTCTTAAAAAAAAGATAATTGGGGTAACGGTTCACAATGTGAAGGAAGCAATTGAAGCCGAGAAAAATGGAGCGGATTATCTTGGTTTGAGCCCGATTTTTTTAACCAGCACAAAAAAGGATGCAGGAAAACCCTGTGGGGTTGAAATGATAAGAAAAGTGAAGGGAAGTGTAAGAATTCCGGTTGTTGCAATTGGCGGCATTACACCGGAAAATGCTCCACAGGTTGTTGATGCAGGAGCAGATGCCCTCTGTGCAATAAGTGCTGTTTTGTGTGCTGAAGAACCCAGAAATGCTATAAAAAGGTTGCAACAGATTTTTGAGAAAAAGAAGAACCCATAACAAAGCCCACAATTGCTTCTTTTATTTTTTTTTGGTTTATTCTATAATTTATAGCATCGGAAATTTTCAATTTCCGATGTTATAAGGTAAAATTTTCTATAAAATAAGGAATAAATTTTTTAAGATAGTCAGAGAATAGATGAGGATTTATGAAGGCAGTAAAAATTATAGAGAAAATGGAGGTTTCAGTCCCGATTTATCGGGGCTGACTATCTTATGAAATATCAGGTGCCAAGAGGAACACAGGATTATTTTGGTGTGGAGATTGAAAAAATAGATTATATTTTCAATGTTTTTAAAGAGATTGTTTCTCTTTACAATTTCAAGAAAATAAAAACCCCTGTTTTTGAGGATGCTTCGCTTTTCACCCGTTCAATTGGTGAGGGTTCAGAAATTGTTACAAAACAGATGTATACTTTCAAAGACCGGGCTGGTCGTCTTCTTGCTTTAAGACCTGAAGGAACAGCACCTGTTGTAAGGGCTGTTATTGCAGACAATCTTTTGAAAAATTTGCCTTTAAAACTTTATTATATCGGGGAAATGTTTAGATACGAAAGACCTCAAAAAGACAGGAGAAGGGAATTCCTGCAGATGGGTGCAGAAATTTTTGGTGGAAAAGAAGCAGTTTTTGATGTGGAACTTGTTGAAATTTCGTCAAAAATTTTTAAAAAACTCGGCATTCAATATACCCTTAAGATAAATTACATTGGCTGTATAAATTGCAGAACAGATTACACACAGAATTTGAAAAGGCATCTCAAGAAAAAATTAAAACTTCTCTGTGAAGATTGCAGGCAGAGATTTGAAAAAAATGTTTTAAGAGTTTTTGACTGCAAAAATCCGCAGTGTCAAAAAGTTTTTTCGGATTTTCCCACCATAACCCAGAATCTCTGTGAAGATTGCAGACAGAATTTTGAAAAAATAAAGAGTTTGCTTGATGCAAAAAAAATAAAGTATGAGGTTGCAGAAAAACTTGTAAGAGGGCTTGATTATTATAATGGTTTTGTTTTTGAGTTTTTCACATCCGGGATAAGAGATGCAATAGGGGCAGGGGGAAGATACGATTCTCTTGTTGAGGAGCTGGGTGGGAGACCCACACCTGCCTGTGGTTTTGCAATCGGAGTTGAAAGAATTTTACCTGTTGTAAAATTTGAAAAAAAGAGAGAAGGATTTTTAATCGCAGGCATTGGAATTTCAGAGGAGAAACTTGAAGAACTTGCAGATTTTTTAAGAGAAAATTTTAAAAAAGCATTTGTTTTCAGAAAGAAAAAAATTTCAGATGCCTTAAAATTTGCCTCGGATGAGAATTTTCTTTATGCAATTATCATAGGAGAAGATGAATTGAAAGAAGGCGTTTATTCAGTAAAAAATCTTTACACAGGCGAACAGAAGAAATTAAAAAAGGAGGAAATTCTAAAATTATGATTTCTGAAAATGTTGTTGGTTTTAAGTGTATAAAATGTGAAAAAGAGTGGTTATTGAAGCAGGTAAAGTATCAGTGTCCTGATTGCGGTGGAAATGTTGAGGTTGTTTATGATTACAAAAAAGTTGCGAGGTATAGAGACGAAATAAAAAAAGCACCCCTTAAGGACATCTACAAATACATAAGACTTCTACCGCTTCCTGATATAACCTGTGCCTGCCACACGCTTCCTGTTGGTGGAACTCCTCTTTTGAAAAGTGATACACTTTCAGACAGATATGGAATTGAACTTTATTTTAAAGATGATACAAAAAATCCTTCTGCCTCTTTTAAGGACAGAGCAGGGGCTATTGCTCTGTCAGTTGCTGTTCAATTCGGGGCTGAGGTTGTTTCCTGTGCCTCAACAGGAAATGCAGGTTCATCCCTTGCATGTCTGTGTGCAAATTCAGGAGTAAAAAGCGTAATTTTTGTGCCTGAAAAAGCACCCCAAGCAAAAATTGCGCAACTTCTTTTATTTGGCTCAACTGTTATTGCTGTAAAAGGAACTTATGATGATGCATTTGATTTATGCACCCAGATTTCAGAGGAGTTAGATTTTTTCAACAGGAGCACAGGATTAAATCCTTGGACAAGAGAAGGGAAAAAGACTGTTTCCTTTGAAATTGCAGACCAGATGCAGTGGGATGTGCCTGATTTTGTTTTTGTGCCTGTTGGTGACGGGAACATAATAAGCGGAGTGTGGAAAGGATTTAAGGAACTTTTTTATTCAGGACTTATAGAGAGGATTCCAAGAATTGTTGCGGTTCAGTCAACAAAGTCAGATGCAGTTTTTAGAACAGTAAAAAAATATGAGGGAAAAGATGTCACCCCATCACAGATTCAGGTTGAAAAAGTTCACGCAACAACAATTGCAGATTCAATTCAAGTTGATGAACCAAGAGATGGTCTTGCTGCTGTTCTTTCCGTAAGGGAGTCAGACGGATTTGCTGTAAGTGTGAGTGATGATGAAATTTTAAATGCGATAAAGGAAATCTCTTCTATAACAGGAATTTTTCCAGAACCTGCAGGAGCAACCGCTTATGCGGGCTTGAAAAAAGCTCTTGATGAAAGGAAAATTCCATCACATTCAACTGTTGTCTGCCTTGTTACAGGTTCGGGCTTAAAGGACATACAATCCGCCTTGAAGGTGAGCGGCTCGCCCATAACTGTGGAGAAGAATAAGGCAGAAGTTTTAAAAATTTTAAAGGATTTAAAAATTGTGAGGTAAAAATGGAGATAAGAAAATCAGAAAAACTTGAAAAACTTCCGCCATATCTTTTTGCAGAAATTGACAGAAAAAAAACCGAACTCATAGAGCAGGGAAAAGACATAATTTCTTTTGGTGTTGGGGACCCTGACATTCCAACTCCGAAGGAGATTGTGGATGAGATGAAAAAAGCAGTTGAAAAGCCACAATTCCACCAGTATCCGTTTGGAAGAGGGCTTAGAGAATTCAGGATAGCAGTTTCTCAATGGTACAGGCAAAGGTTCAATGTTGAACTTGACCCTGATGAAGAGATTCACGCACTAATAGGTTCAAAAGAAGGTATTGGTCATCTTCTTCTTGGAATTTTAAATCCAGGAGATGTTGTTCTTGTGCCATCTCCCGGGTATCCTGTTTATTGTGGTGCAACAATTCTTGCAGGCGGTGAGGTTTTCAGAATGCCTTTACTTGAGGAAAATAATTTCCTCCCTGACCTTGACTCCATTCCTGATGAAATTTTAAAAAAGGCAAAGTTGATGTTTATAAATTATCCGAACAATCCAACAGGGGTCTGTGCGGATAAGGAATTTTATAAAAAAGTTGTTGAGTTTGCCCTGAAAAACAGCATTATTATTGCAAGCGATAATGCTTATTCTGAAATATATTTTCACGAAAAACCTAAGAGTTTACTTGAAGTTGAAAGTGCAAAGGAAGTTGGCATTGAATTTCACTCCCTTTCAAAGACCTTTAACATGACAGGATGGAGAATTGGCTGGGTTTGTGGCAACAAAAAGGTTGTAAAGATTCTTGCTCAGGTAAAAGACAATTATGATTCAGGGGTTTTTTCAGCAATTCAAAAAACAGGAATTTTTGCTTTAAAAAACAGTGAAAAATTTTCTCAACAGAACAGAGAAATCTGGCTTAAAAGAAGAGATGTTCTGTGTGAGGGGCTTAAAAGGTGCGGTTTTGATGTGAGGGTTCCATCTGCAACATTTTATGTGTGGATGAGGGTTCCTCAGGGTTACACCTCGCAGAGTTTCTGTGAAAAACTTTTGACAGAAGCTTATATTGTTGCAACTCCTGGAAATGGTTTTGGCGCAGAGGGAGAAGGTTTTGTAAGGTTTGCTTTTACGGTTTCAGAGGAGAGAATTGCTGAAGCAATTGAAAGAATCAGGAGGCTCAAATGGTAGATGAACCCCAGAAAAGAGAAGTTGTTCTTTCTCTTGGAAGCAATATCGGAGATTCCCTGAGAACAATTCAAATGGCAATTGAGAACCTTTCGCAGATTCTTGATGTGGTGAAGGTTTCAAGTTTTTACAGAACAGAACCTGTTGGTCTGAAGTATCAGAATGATTTTATAAATGCAATTGTTGTTGGAAAAACCTCTCTTTCGCCTTTTGCACTGCTGAACAACATTGACAGAATTGAAAAAAGACACGGACGGGTGAGGGAAATAAAGTTTGGACCCAGAACTCTTGATATTGACATCATTTTTTATGGAGATACCATCCTGAAGATGAGCACCCTTCAAATTCCACATCCAGAATTTAAAAATCGCCTTTTTGTTCTGGTTCCCCTTGTGGAGGTTGCGCCGGATTTTGTTGACCCTGTTGAAAAAAGAAAGGTAATTGAAATTTTTGAAGAGAGGAAAAATTTCTTAAAGGAAAAAGTTGAAAAAATATGATTGTGGTAAGAAGTCCAAAAAAGGCACATAAAATCTGTGTAAATAAAAAGAAAAAGGGTAAAACTATTGGCTTTGTTCCAACAATGGGAGCCCTTCACAAAGGACACATTTCCCTTATAAAAAAATGCAAAGATCTGTGCGACTTTCTTGTGGTAAGCATTTTTGTGAATCCAACTCAATTTGGTCCAAAAGAAGATTTTAAGGCATATCCCAGAGATTTTAAAAAGGATAAAAAAATCTGTGAAGAACAAGGGGTTGATTTGATTTTTTACCCACGAGTAAAAGACATGTATCCAGAAGGTTTTGAAACCTATGTTGAGGTGGAAAAACTTCCCCAGCATCTTTGTGGGCTTTTTAGACCCGGTCATTTCAGAGGTGTTGCAACTGTTGTTTTAAAACTCTTTAACATTATTCAACCTGATGTTGCTGTTTTTGGAAAAAAGGATTACCAGCAATTGAGGGTTATTGAAAAGATGGTAAGAGATTTGAATGTCCCTGTAAAAATTGTTGGAGGGCAAACAGTCAGAGAAAAAGACGGACTTGCCATGAGTTCAAGAAACTGGTACTTAAATGAGGATGAGAGGAAAAGAGCAACCCTTTTAAGAAAAGCACTTCTTTATGGTAAAAAATTGCTTCTTCAGGGTCGCAAACCACAGGTTGTAAAAACAGAAATGAGAAAGATTCTTAAAAAAGCAAATGGTAAAATTGATTATATTTCAATCTGCGACAGGTTTACTCTTGATGAAATAAAAGAATTTAAAAAGGATTGTCTGATAGCAGTTGCTGTGAAAATAGGAAGGGCAAGATTAATTGACAATATTGAAGTAGAAAAATGACAAAGTGATATGGAGACAAGAAAATAAAGTGACAAGAAAAAAAGTGGACAGAGGAAAGTGGATAGAGGAAAGAGGATAGAGGATAGT
>JAGHAG010000049.1 GCA_021161625.1 Elusimicrobiota bacterium | reverse complement strand
CCTTAATCCTGATAAATACGGTTTTGAAAATTTGAAATTTGATAATTTGAATTTGTTTGGGATTTGGGATTTAGAATTTAGGATTTGTAATGTTTGTTGCTCGTGGTTCTGGCGTCAGGGACGCTCGCGTGAGATGGCTCGCTCTCCGTCCGCTGCGGACTGGGGTTGAGTTCCTCGCTCCCAGAGCCCTGCCTGCCAGAAACCACTCGCAATGTAGCTGCAGACCCTTGGTCTGCGATAAAGTGATATGGAGACAAGAAGATAAAGTGACAAGGAAAATGAAAATAAGAGAAAAAGAAATTTTGAATGGAGTGATTCAAATTTTAAAAGAAGAAATAAATCCTGATAAAATTTTGCTTTTTGGTTCTCGTGCAAAAGGAACCGGTTTAAAAAACACTGATTTTGACATAGCAGTTGATACAGAGAAACCAGACATTGATAAAAGAAGAGAGATTGAAGAAAAAATCAATGAAATTGCAGGGTTGTATAAAGTGGATGTTGTTTATCTTGGAAGTGTGGATGAAGATTTTCGTAGAATTGTCTTGAAAACAGGCAGGATTATTTATGAAAGAAACAACTGAATACGCTTTAAAAAAATTGAGTTCTGCTGTCGCTAAATTAAAACAGGGCACAGAAGAAGCAGACACTGAACTTGAACAGGATGGAGTGGTGCAGAGATTTGAATTTACTTTTGAGTTGTTATGGAAAACACTGAAGTTGTTTCTTGAAGAAAAAGGAATTATCTGTAAATCCCCAAAGGATTGTTTAAAAGAGGCATTCAGGATGGAATGGCTTAATGAAGAGCAGGTATTTCTTGACATGCTTGAAGACAGAAACAGAAGTTCTCACATTTATGATAAGGAAGAAGCAGAACAGATTTTTAGAAGAATAAAAGAAAAATATGCTGGATCGATAGAAAAGGTTGTGGAGAAACTAAAGAAATGTTAAAAAAAGTTTTAGTTTTTGTTTTTTGTTTCTGCAGTTTTGTTTTTGCAGAAACAACTGCCTGCAATTATATTTATCTGAATAGAAGCCCGTATCTTGCAGGCATGGGGAACATAGATGGTGTTTTTACAGAATATATGACCCCTTCAGGGAATCCTGCACTTCTTGGTTTTAAGCATGGCTGGGAACTTGAAATTGGTGGTGGAAACACAGGGATGGGAAGTTCGCTGGGGCGATTGAGTATATCAGGAAAAATAAAAAAAATAGGACTTGGTTTGAATTACTTTGGTTATGATTACACCTTTGAATTTATAGATTATGGTGGCGCTGTTATGGGAGATTACAGCAATAATGGGAAACTTCTTTTTCTTTCAGCAGGAATTCCTGTTTGGAGCAATATATCTCTTGGGGTGTCTCTGGCAAACATTGAAGATTCGTATGAGTACGAATCTGAAAGCAAAAGTGCTGAGGTCAGTTTTGGTGGATTTGGTATTCTCTGGAAACTCAAAAATTTCCGTCTTGGATTTCACTATGTAAATGTTGGTGATGCAGAAATCTGGGAAAGTGACCCTCTCCCATCTTATGGAAGAATTTCTTTTGGATATGAAAAGCCGAGATTCAGAATAGGTTTTTCAGCAGGAGGGGATCAGGTTTCAGGATATTCTTCACTTGGTTTTGAGTGGTGGCTTTCAAAATGGCTTGCTTTAAGAGGGGGTGTTATTGGTGAAGAAGATGTTACACAGATGACAATGGGTGCTTCAATAAAAATTGGGAATTTTGCACTTGATTTCAGTAAAGTGGTAACAGATGGTCTTAAGGATATATCCTATTCTGCTTTAAGATATTCATGGGGAGTAAAGAAAGAGGAAGAGGTTAAGTTTTTACCACTTGAAGAAAAGAAAGAAAAAAGACCTGCACCTCAGAAACCTGCAATTCAGGAAGCAAAACCAGTTGAACTTCCTGTGCAGGAAGGTGAAAAAATAAATATCGCTGTTATGGATTTTGAAGCAAGAGCACCTCTCTCCCAATCAGAAGCAGCATTTATTTCTGACTTTTTTAGAAGTGATTTTGTAAAACTTGCCAGATTCAATGTTGTTGAAAAGAACAATATGGACAAAATCCTTGCGGAACAGGGTTTTCAGCAAACAGGTTGTTCCACTGCAGAGTGTGCTGTTCAGATTGGTAAAATTCTCAATGTCAGAATAATGGTAGTTGGTTCCTGTGGTCAACTTCTGGGTCAATATGTTATAACAATGAATGTTGTGGATGTTGAAAGTGCGAAAATTGTCTATTCAGATGATATACAGGTATCTGACCCTGGTCTTTTGAGAAATAAGGTTTCAGAAATGGTGAAGAGGTTTGAGAGTTCCATAAAGTGAAAATAAAACTTTCTCTTTTTATGTTTGCGTTGATTTTCTGCTCTTTAATTTCTTATGCAGAGGAAAAAATCCCTGTTCAGGAAAAACCACAGGGCACACTCATCACAGCAGAGGGCAAGGTTTCTGTTTATCAGGAGGAGTGGGTTGCTGCTTCAGAGTATTTGCCTGTTTATCCAAAAAATATAGTAAAAACAGATGAAAATTCCTCTGCTGAGATTATGCTGGATGACGAGACCGTGATAAGATTTGAAGAAAAAACAAAAGCAGAAATTCTTGTCAAAGATGGTGTGCCTGAAATTTCACTGAAAGAGGGGGAAATAACTTCCTCTGTTGTTCCTTCTCAACAGGTTGCTTTCAATGTTTCATCTCCTCTTGCAATTATTGGAGTTAGAGGCACAGAATTTACGGTTTCTCACAGGGGAGAAAAAACAGATGTTGCTGTCTATAAAGGAGCAGTGGAGGTTTCAGATAGAACCAAAAAACCCAAAAAAATTCTTGTTAAAGGCGGCAGGCAGACATTTATTTTTAAAAAATCACATCCTGCAAAACCAATTGGTTTAAGCAAAAAATACAAAAAATACAGAAAAAAAGTTTTAAAAAAGTTTATTAAAAGAACAATAAAAAACAGACAGAATAAAGAGAAAATCCTTGCAAGACGAATGGAGATGATAAAAAAGAGAAACAAAAGAATTATAGAAAATATAAAAAAGCGAAAAATATCCCCGCCCAAAAAGAGACACATACAACACTAAAACTTTATTGAAGGTCTTAAAATAAATTGAAGGGAAGGCATTTCTTTTTCCTCTTTCAGGACATCAGAGTACTTATTGGCACCCTCCCACAGAATCCCAGCGT
>JAGHAG010000104.1 GCA_021161625.1 Elusimicrobiota bacterium | reverse complement strand
GGATAGAAATATGCTCCTCCAACTTCGTCGGGTCGCGATCTTTCCTAATCTCCTAATCTCCCAATCTCCTAATTTCGCTTCACTTTTCATTTTTAACTTTTCACTTTTAACTTTTAATTTTCTTTGTCACCTTATCACTTTATCACCTTATTACTTTATTTTCTTCTTGGGACAGGTTTTCTTCTTTGGCGATCTTTTATCCTTCTTAAAACCTTCCTTTTTAACCTTTTATTCCTCTTTAAAATCAGTTTTTTTCTTCTCTTAAGAATTTTCTTTCTGTTTTTCAAAATAAGTTTTTTAAGTTTTCTTCTTCTTACCACTTCCTTCAGGGCTTTCAGCCTTCTGGCTTCCATTTTTTTTGAAAGTCTTTTAAAGAGTTTCGGTCGTGCATAAAGCCTTATATGTGCTTCCTGCATGGCTTTTACATAAATTTTTTTACGGGATAATTTTCCACTTCTCTCATAATTTGAAACTCCAACCTTGCCATCAAAAACCGCAACTTCTGACTGCTCCCTGGAAACAGCCGCAACAAATTCAGTTCCTCTTACAGCACAGACAGCCTGAGGCATTTTGACGCTATAGTCAATTCCTTTTTCAACTTTTGAAAAAAGTTCTCCCATTTCAAGTTCCAGAGTGCTTTGCTTTATTTTTTTCTCGGTTCCTGTGAGAGTTACAATCTTTAATCGGGAAGAAGACCCCATTTCAAAAATTGTCCCGTTTATAAGATACATTTCACAGGATGAATTTTCCTCTGTTTTTAAAATGTCCCCTTCTGAAAAAACATCATCCTGTTTTACTTTAATCCAGTTTGTAGCACCCTGTTTCAGGGCAAAGACATTCCCCTCTGATTTACTTACAATTGCAATGTGCTGTTCTGCTGCCTGAAGAAAACTTAAAGATACAAAAAGTAATGCAAAACCCAGCACTTATATATTTCTTTTATTCCCTTACTGAAGTTTTTCAAGAAGTTGCATCGCAGCTTCTTCAGCCTTTTTGTTATTCTCTTCTCTTGCTTTTGCAGCAAGGTCTTCAATTGCCCTTTTTCTTGCTTCTTTATAATCCTTTACAGGAAGCTGGAAAAGGACATAGCAATTGTAAAAATATCTAACTCCTGTATCTGTTACCTCTTCAACCTTTTCATAATACTGTTCTGCTGGAAGAAGCCCGCTTATGTTAATGTTATCAGCAACCATTGCAATTCCATCCTGAATAAATCTGCCAAGGTCCTCTGGTGTAAGGTTTGCCCCACGCGTATTTTCAACAAATTCTGTTCTTGCTTTTGTCTGAATTGATTCTGCAACATTTTTCATTGCTTCTGCTTTTGCCTGTCTCAAACCAACCGCATAGTCAGCAACACCTCTCACTCCACCTGAAAAATACATTGTTTCGCCATCTTCAAAAAACGGAACTGTGACCCATTCAGGTGTTTTTTCCATGCTTTTTTCAACAACTCTCTGAGAACCAACAGGCATGGATTTCGGTCCCCCACAGCCATAAAGAACCAAAATTCCTGCAACCAAAAGAAAAACCTTCCTCATAAATACCTCCCTTTAACCTCTAATATTTTGAGATAACAACAAAATTTTTACCTGAGAATGGAATAATTGAAATCCCGCAGAATTTTTTACCTTTTATATAGCACATATTAAAAAAATTCTTACCATTGTTCACAGATACTATTTCATATCCTAAATCCGATAGTTTCTTTTGATAAAAAATTTTAATTTTGGTAGCAGGATTTGTTACTTCAAGAATTTTAAGTGAAATATCCTCTTCCTTTTTATTGGCAAGTAGTTTTGCACCTGGATAAATTAAGGAGGGGGGTGCCTTTTGTAAAGAAGGTGTTTTGCTGGCGGCTTTCTTTACAGTTTTTTGCGCAACAACCTTCCTTTTAATCACATTTTTCTTCTTAGGTTTTGAAATAAAGAAAATTATTACTCCTATTACCAGAACACCTGCAACAACAGGAATAACAGGAATTTTTTTTGTAATTTTCTTTTGTTTTTTGGCAACTGATGGCTTTTTTGCTTTCTCATCTTTTGGAAGTTCTTCATATTGCTTTAAAAGATGGTCTATATCACTTGTTTCTGTGCCAGGTCCTGTTGATTCAGATAACTCCTCTGATAAATTATCCCCTGAACCAGATAAATCCTCTTCTGATTCTTCTACATTAAATGGTTCTTCAAATTTTTCTTCCATAATGTAAATTTTATCACAAACTACTTTTTTCTGTCAAGGTTTTTTTAAAGATGGAAAGAATTTCATCATGAAATATGCCGTTTGAAACAACATATCCCTGTGTTTCAAGGGACCACTTCTCTCCAAAGAGGGTTGTTGCTTTGCCACCTGCTTCTTCTATAATCAAAAGACCTGCGGCAAAATCCCACAATCTGTCAAAAAATTCTATTTCAAATTCCGCACCACCTCTGGCAATTTCACAGAGCCCCCAGACAGAAGAACCAAACATTCTTATGTTGAAAACTTTCCTGCTTAAAATATCCAGCACTTTTAAAAGTTTTTCAGGATTTTTACCAATGGAACTGTCAAAAATCATCGTAGAATCTTTCAACTTTCTTTCTGAAACGCAAATTTTCCTGCTATTACAATAAGCCCCTTCTCCTTTGACCGCCCAGAAAACTTCACCACGAACAGGTAAATTAATAACCCCTGCCTGAACAAATCCCTGCCTGCAAATTGCAAATGAAGAGCCAAAAAGATTTATCCCTTTTATATAGTTGTGCGTTCCATCAAGAGGGTCTATTACCCACAAAAAAACACCGTCTCCACCATTTTTTTGAGATTCCTCACTTAAAATAACATCTTCAGGAAAATTTCTTCTTATCTCAGGAATAACCCATTTTTCAATTTCAACATCAATCTCTGAAACAAGAGAACCATCTTCTTTCTTTTCAAATGAGAAATTTTTGCCGAAATTTGAGATAAGAATTTCACCTGCTTTGATAGAGAGGTCTTTTGCAAGGTTCAAACGGGTTTCTATTTCAGAATTCATATAATTCTGGGTTCTATTTTTTCGCCTTCTGTTGTAAAAGCATATGCAAGAATACAAACCTCATCACCGACTTTTCCTTTGTGAACAGCAGGTCCATAAAGAATTATTTTTTTAGAACCCTTTTCTTCTTCTATAATGTATGTTTCAAATCTTTCACCATTGTTGTAATTTAGCACCTGCACTGCATCGTTCCCCTGAAGACCGACTTTTTCAAGAATTTCCTTATCAATGCCTATGCTTCCCTGATAGTAAAGAACCGTGTCTGTTATTTTTACTTTTGTAATTTTTGCTTTTAATACTTTTTTCAAAATCATTTCACCAATCCCTCCTCAACAGATGATTTTTAAAAATTTTAACTAAATCAAACTCTGTTGTAAATGTCTTCAACCCTGATTATGTCATCTTCTTCTATATATGTGCCCCGTGCAATTTCAAGAATTTTTACACTTCTTTTAAATTTATTTTTCAATCTATGGAGTTTATTGACAGGAATTTTAACTCTGTCATCTTCGCTTAATATATGCTTTCTCTTACCAATCTGAACTTCTGCCTTCCCCTTTAAAACAATCCACTCCTCACTTCTTTTGAGATGTTTTTGCAAACTTAAACTTCCTCCTGGCTTTACCTCTATGATTTTCACTTTATAGTTATCTCTGTGTTCAAGGACTGTGTATTTCCCCCACGGTCTTATGACTGTTGGATGATTTTCAAGAACATCCTGATTTTTTAAGTTTTTCACTATTTTTTTTACATATTCTGAATATTCAGGGCTTAAAATCAAAATTGCGTCCTCTGTGGTTATAATTCGCAAATCCTTAACTCCCAAAAGAGCAACAATTCTTTTGTCTGTTGAAAAAACAAGATTTTTTTCTGAATTCAGCGAAAAAACCCTTCCTCTAAAAACATTTCCTTTTCTATCTTTGCTTAAAACATTGTAGATAGAATTCCAGTTTCCAAGGTCATTCCATTCACCTTTAAATTCAACAAGATATGCTTTTTTAATTTTTTCCATAACTGCATAGTCAAAGGAAATACAGGGCAAATTTTTGTAAATATCTTTTAAACTCCTGAAATTTTTCCCATCCCATTTTTCAAATCCTTTTTCAATGTCTGTTCTGTGAGTTTTAAGTTCGTTCCAGAAAACATCTGCTTTTGCAATGAAAATTCCAGCATTCCAGAAATAACAATTGCTTTCAAAATATTTTTTTGCTTTTGCAATATCAGGCTTCTCAATAAACTTTTCCACTCTTGCAAATTTTACATCTTTCATTTTACATTTTGTATTTATTTTTATATATCCATATCCTGTATGCGGGAAACAAGGTTTTATACCAACAGTAACAATTATATCTTCCTGCGCAAGTTTTCCTGCCTGTTTCAAAACACTTAAAAATTTTTTTTCATCTTTTATCAAATGGTCTGCTGGCAAAACAAAAACAACTGGATTTTCTTTTTTTGCCAGTAAAAACTTTATTCCAAAAGCAATTGCACAGGCAGTATTTTTCCCTTCGGGCTCTGGCAGGATGTTCTCCAGAGACAAATTTATCCCTGCTTCAGCGAGGTGGTCTTTTATCAAATATCTGTGGTTTTCACCGCACACAACAAAAACATTTTTAAGACCAGATATCCGCCTTCCTCTCAGAACAGCATCCTGAATTAAACTTTTTTTGCCTATTTTTAAGAAAAACTTGGGAACATTTCTCCTTGAAACAGGCCAGAGCCTTTCGCCCTTTCCTCCTGCCAGAATTAAAACCGCCTTTTTCATTTATGGATTTTACCATTTCTTTGAAATTTTTCCAACAACATCTTCCTCCTTTATAAAATAAATATGTCTGCCCTCGGCATCTTTCCAGTATCTTGAATCCTCTGACCTGTCACGGTTGTCCCCCAGAACAAAAAGACATCCTTCAGGCACCTTCATTTCAGGAATAAAATCTCCAACAAAATATTTGTCTGGATATTCAAAATAAACATAAGGTTCGGAAAGTTCTTCCCAGTTGAGATAAACCTTCTTGTATTTTATTTCTATGGTATCTCCCCCGATGGCTATAACCCTTTTTATAAGTTGTTTTTCGTCAACTGGTGATTTAAAAACAATGATATCTCCTCTCTGGATAGGATGATTTCTGTAATATCCTGTATTCATCCAGATGATGCTGTTTTTTTTAAGAGTGGGTTCCATAGAAGGAGATGCTACTCTTATGTATCCACCAATATAAGTTCTGAAAAGATAAGCACCAAAAACCCCAAGCAGAATTAAAAAAAATAATCTCCTCATACATAATTATAATAAAAAAGGCAGAAAACAAAGTCAAAAGTCAGAGGTTGGGAATCGGTGGAAAGTGTCAATAACATCGCGAATACTTGACCACAAGTTAGCAGTAAGCGGTCAGCAGTTCTGCTCACTGCTTAATGTTCACAGATCACTATTTACTATTCACTTCAACTTTTTTCATTTTGATTTTTGTATTTTGTATTTTCCTGATATACCCCATTACTCGTTACTCATCCCTCACCGTGTGTCACAGTGGAAAAAGGAAAACGTGATGATAGTAACATTTGCTTTTAAATACAAAATAAAATTGACTTCTGGCATACTAACTGATACCCTTGAGAAAGGAGTTTAAATGAAATATCCCTGTGGATACTGGGGGGAATCTCAAAATGAAATTTAGAGAACTCGTAGATAATCTACGCATTTTAAATACAATTTTGTCTGAAATTTATTTTAAAATTTACCGCTCTCTTGAGGAAAATAAATTGCAGGACTTCTGGTATAACCTCTGCGAACAAAAACAAAAGCTTGCAGGAGAAATGCTCTATCTGGAATCTCTAAAAAAGTTTGATGAGGAAACAATAGATGTTGACAGGGATGTGATAAACTCGGTTTTACTTAAAATTAAGAAAAATTTTGACGAAATTCCTGAGAAATTAACAATTGAGGATGCATTAAAAATTACCTTTAACGTTGAAAGTTCAATAATAAACGCCCTGCTCTTTACAATACTGGAAAAAGCACAGGAAAGCATCCCTGAAAGCATAGACCACATAATAAATATTTTTCTGCCCAGTCATATTATGCAGGTAATGGACACCATTATAGAAAATTCAAAAGACCCTCATCTTGTTGAGAAAGCAAGATTGAACAAAATGACATGGAGTTATAAAAGTGGACGAAAAATTTAACAAAAAACTAACTCTTGAAGAAATCCTGAAAGAAGTGGGATTGCTAACACCTGAACAGGTAAACATTGCTCGCAAACACGCTACATTTACTGCAATTGACATAAGTGGCGCTCTTATAGAACTTGGTTTTGTGGATGAAATCACTCTTGCAACATGGCTTAGTGTGAGGGAAGGCATACCTTTCTTCCCTTCCTTAAAGGAATATGTTAATAAAAATTCAAAGAAACTGCTTTCAGAGGAATTTGCAAGGCGTCATATAATTGTGCCTCTTTTTTTAAAAAATAAAATTCTAACCATTGCAGTTGCAAATCCCTATGATGTGGTGGCATTGGACAATATAATCGCTACAACAGGTTATGCAATAAAAATGGTTCTTTCAACAAGAACAGAAATTTTCAGAATGATTGATTTTATATACATGGGTGCAGAACTTCCCTTTATTGATGAGAAAAAAACTGATATTACAAAACCCAAAATTGATTCTGAACAGAAAACCACTGCCCTTGAAATTGAGATAGAAAATCCTATAGAACCAAACTCAATAGAAAAGGAGGAGCGTATTGGCAAACTTGTAATTGAACGGCTGGCAAGAGAGGATACCGGCGTTATAAATGAGGTTAACAAACTCGTTGAGCGGGCGGTTGAAATGGGGGCAAGTGACATTCACTTTGACCCCGGGGATGAGAAAATATATGTTCGCTACCGTATAGATGGAATACTGAGGGACATTATATCCTTTCCTCAAGGGAAAAAGAAATCCCTGCTTGCCCGTCTGAAACTTATGGCAAACCTTGACATCACAGAAACACGACATCCACAGGATGGCAGAATTAAGATAAGTGTGGCAAAAAGACAGATTGATTTAAGAGTTTCCACAGTGCCTGCTATAAATGGAGAAAAAATTGTCTTGAGAATTCTTGACAAAGAAAAGGGACTTATAAAACTTGATGAAATGGGAATGAATCCTGATGCTCTGAAAATTTTTAGAAAAGCAATGGCTCAAAATAATGGAATAATTCTTATTACAGGTCCGACAGGAAGCGGAAAAACAACAACTCTTTATGCTGCTTTAAAAGAATTGAATAAAACAGAAAGAAACATTATGACAATAGAGGACCCTGTGGAATATCAGATAGAGCGCATAAATCAGGTTCAGGTAAATCCAAGAATAGGACTTACTTTTGCATCTGGATTAAGGGCTTTTCTCAGGCAGGATCCTGACATTATACTGGTGGGAGAAATAAGGGATAAAGAAACAGCAGACATTGCAATTCAGGCTGCATTAACAGGACATCTTGTTTTTTCTACTTTGCACACAAATGATGTGCCAAGCACAATAACAAGGCTTTTTGATATAGGAATTAAGCCGTATCTTGTTTCTGCAACACTCTTATGTGTGGTTGCACAGAGATTGGCAAGAGTATTGTGTCCTATATGTAAGGAAAAATATATCCCGCCTTACGAATTGCTTGAACAGTTCAGCATCCCTGCAAAAGAAGAAATTGTCTTTTATAAACCCAAGGGTTGCAAAGCATGTCATGGAACAGGTTATAAGGGTAGAATGCCTATTTTTGAAATTTTCTATCTGAATAATGAGGCACGGCGAATGATTATTAATCGCCGCTCCCGAACTGAATTAAAAGAATTTTTCCAGAAGTCAGGAATGAAAACTCTGTTTGAAGATGGAATTCAGCGTGTTATGGAAGGAGTTACTTCGCTTGATGAGGTTCTCAGGGTTTCTCATTTTGGAAGCGAGTAGTAATGCCCCGTTATAAATATGAAGCGCGGGACAAAGCAGGCAGAAAAAAAGAGGGCGAAACTTTTGCAAAGGATAAATACGAATTAATAAAATATCTCAGAAAACAGAACCTTTTCCTTACAAAGTATGTTATGCTTTCTGAAAAAGAAGGGAACATTCCTGCTTTACCAGAAGTCCAGCACGCAGTTTATGCAGATAAAGCAGGAAGTTCAGACCATGCAGAGCATGCAAAACACGCCGAGTATGCAGAACATCTCAAATATTACAAAGAATCTCTTCATCCAATGCACACAGCCCCTTCAGAAGCAGGAAAAATAAAAATCAAAAAAATACAAAATCCGGATAAAAAAATTCTTAAAAAAAAAGTAAGTCTACAGAATTTAGTTGTATTTACAAGACAGCTTGCTGTCTCCCTTAAAGCAGGTATCAGTTTTCTGGAAGCAATGCTCGCAATAGAAAGACACATAAAAAAAGACCCTATGAAAGCAGCTGTAAGAAACATCATCAAAGAAGTTCAGGAAGGAAAAACCATTTCAAAAGCCTTAAAAACCTGTCCGGGCTGTTTTCCACCTCTTTATATCTCAATGGTAAAAGCAGGAGAAAAAGGTGGCTTTCTTTATGAAAATCTTGAACGCCTTGCCAGATATCTGGAAAAGAAAATAGAAATAAGAAGAAAAATAATATCATCCCTTCTTTATCCTGTGCTTATGCTTTTTGTCGCCTGTGCTCTAATTCTTTTTATGGTGACATACATAATTCCTGTATTTGTTGAGATATTCTCTGCTATGGGAGCAGACCTGCCCCTTCCCACAAGAATAATCATCTTCTTAAGTGTTTTCATCAGAAAATATGGAATTTTGACAATTTTAATGCTGGGATTGCTGTATGTTATTTTTAAATGGTTAATTAAAAAAAATCCTTCTCTGCAGGAAAAAATAGACCTGATAAAGTTGAAACTGCCTGTAATCGGTCCACTTTATATAAAGGTAATTCTTGCAAGAGCCATCCATACGCTTTCTGCACTTTTAAGCAGTGCCATACCTGTTTTACATTCACTGAAACTTTCAAAGGCAGTAATTGGCAACAAAATTATAGAGACAAAATTTGATGAAATATATGATGCAGTTGAAAAAGGAAAAGGAATTTCATCAGCAATGATGAATGACCCGTACATACCTTCAATTGTTGCGGACATGGTTGAAACAGGGGAAAAAACAGGAGAACTCCCCCAGATGTTAAGCTTGGTTGCCGAATATTTTGACAATGAAGTTGACAACAGTATCAAAAGTGTCTTTACAATACTTGAACCTGTTTTGATAATACTTATGGGTTTAATGGTTGGATTTATTGCAGTGGCTCTGCTTCTTCCCATATTCAGTTTACCAGGCGTAATCCATTGAACAAAAACAAAGGATTTGTTTTCTCAGAAATATTTCTCATTCTTCTTTATGTTGGAGTAATGGCTGTTTCTTTAAGCACCCTTGTTCTTCTTTTACACAAAACTTCTTCCAAAAATTTTGAACTAATAAAAGCCGAGCAGCTGGCTGTGGGGCTTACAGAGGAAATCCTTGCAAGGTCATGGGAAGAAAAATTAAACCCTTCTGAAACACTTGGAATAGACAGTGGTGAAATTGAAGGTGATAAAACAACTTTTGATGATGTTGATGACTTCAACAACTATATCGAGGCGCCTCCTCTAAATCCATCCGCGCAACCTATGCAAGGTTTTTCAGATTTTAAAAGAACGGCAATGGTCTCTTATATAAAACCAGGTGATGAAGAAAGCAGTGAAAAAACAGAACTAAAAAAAATAACGGTTTCTGTTTACAAGAAAGACAAACTTCTTGTTGTATTAAAAAGTTTAAAGGGCAGGCACTGATGTCAAGAGGCACAACCATAATTGAAGTGATGATTTCAGTCTTTGTACTTGGAATTGTTTTGCTCGTGGTTGCTCTGCTCTATAAGACAGCTCTTAGAAGTTGTATGCAGGCATACACAAATAGTAATATCCTTAACAAAATTTCTGCCATTTTCTCCGATACAGGAAAAACCAAAAGTATTGTAACCCATATTCGTTCTGCTGAAAAAATTCTTACTGCACAGCCCCAGAAAATAACTTTTGAGGTCAAAGGCGACACTATAACTTTTGAACTTGCTGGAAATTCTTTGATAAAAAAATCAAAAAATGGTGATAAAATTTTGAGTGCCAATGTGGAATCTTTTGAACTGACTTATTTCAGATTGAAAGACAATTTTCTTATAGAAACATTCTATCCAGAACTCACAAATGCAATTCAGATGAAAATCAGATTAAAAAAAAATGACTTTAAAAATTCCTTTGCTACCTGCATATTGCTGAGGAAAAATGCAAAATAAAAAGGCAACTGCTCTTATTTTTTTTATTGTTTTGACCTTTGTTCTTGGCATACTTGCAGCAACCCTTGTCAAAATTCTCCGCTATCAGACCAGGTACACAGTTTTATCCTTAAAAAAAACACAGGCATTCTACATTGCAGAGGCAGGACTTCAACACAAAATGAACGAACTTTTAAGGGGAAATACAGATTACCTCACCCTCACTGCATTTGACGGTGGATGGTATGAAGTAAGCGTGAATGATGAAAACCCTTACTACATACTTTTTTCCACAGGCTATTATGGGAAAGATATAAGCAAACCTAAGGCAATCACAAAACTAAAAGCATTGGTTAAGCTAAAATTGGGAGGTGCAACTCTTCGCGTGGGACAAAAAATAGATTTTCAAAATGCTGTCCACATATATGGCGACATTTACTCCAATGAGCAGGTTTCCTTTCAAAATGAAGTTCATTTCTATGCAAAAGAAAAACAAACTGGCTCCATTTATGTAAGTCAGGATATTGCAAATGCTGTAAGTTTTCAAAATGAAGTTTATTTTGAATCTGGAAACCAGTATATCAAAACAAGGGGAAATTCTGCCAATGGAGAATTGCCTTATGAACATGCTCCTCTCAGCAATGACGACCCTACAAGCGGGGTTTATGACGAAGGGGAAATACAAACGCCTCAAAATGTAACCATTGTTGAAAGGGACAATTCCGAAGACACAGACCCCTTTGAACTTATCCCTATGTTTGATATTTCAAGCCTGATAGCGGATGTCACCTATGACACTCACAAAACTTTTGATTCAGCAAATCCACTCAATTTAAATGACAAAACCCATCTTTTCCGTGGTGGGATTAAATTGCAAAGTGAAGATGCTCTTGCCGGAGAAGGAACCATCTGGGTGGATGGAACAGGTGATGCTCTGGGAAATACCATTGGTGTGGATTTCAGGGCTGATATTGGAACTATTACAGATTACAAAAGAATAAATGTAATTGTTACAGGTGGCACCTGGGACTATGACATCTGGTTTCAGAATAATACTTTTGTGGAAGGATACATTTATGCTGAAAACAACATTCATGCACAAAATGAATTCAGGCTCAAAGGTGCAATTGAAATAAAAAATGGAAATGGAAGTTTTCAGAATCCTGTTTATCTGGAATACAGCGATCTAATAGGATTTTTGCCTGTGGAAGGCGGAAGCACAATTCTCAGCGTAAAATATGTCAGTTTTGAGGAAATCACCCCTGCAAAATAAGAATTTTTAAAAATTCAACTTAAATCTTCGACTTCCGCCTTCTGACCTCTGACTTCCGTAATCCAGCCGCCACCAAGGACCGTATCTCTCTGATAAAAAACTGCGGCCTGTCCTGGCGTCGGGGCTCTCTGAGGTTTTTCAAAAACCACCCTTGCTGAATTTTCTCTTATCAGAAAAATTTGAGCGGGCGATTCTCTGTGCTTGTATCTGATTCTTACATTTGCTTTTATTTTTTCTTTTTGAGGTGCAATGAGCCAGTTTATGTTTTTAACAAAAATTTCTTTTCTGTAAAGTTTTTCCTCTTCTCCCACAACAACCTGATTTTTTTCAGCATCAATCCTGATGACATAAAAGGGTTTACCAAAAGAGCCAATTCCCCTTCTCTGCCCTATTGTATAAAAAGCAATGCCTCTGTGTTTTCCGACAACTTTTCCATTTTCAAGAACAATATCTCCAGGGGTTAGAAT
>JAGHAG010000195.1 GCA_021161625.1 Elusimicrobiota bacterium | reverse complement strand
GTTATTTGAAATTTGGGATTTAATTCTTATTTGGAATTTGTGATTTAACATTTCTTTCTTTCCTCTATCCTCTATCCTCTATCCACTTTTTTTCTTGTCACTTTACTTTCTTGTCTCCATATCTCCATATCACTTTTCTACTTGTCACTTTATTTTTTTGTTATTTTATTATTTTTTCTTTGTGAAAACTGCTATGAGTCGTCTTCCAAAAAGCTGGGGCTTATTCTCTAATTTTGCAACATCACTCAGAATTTTTTCTATTCTTTCCATAAGTTTGTATCCTTCCTGAACAAAAATTGCTTCTCTGCCTTTAAAAAAAATTGTTATTCTGACTTTGTGCCCTTCTTCCAGAAATTTTTTAACTTTTGAAAGTTTTATCTCTATGTCGTGCTCATCAGTGTGAGGACGAAATCGCACTTCCTTTAAAGTGGATGTATGGTGCTTGCCTGCCCTCTGCTTTTTCTCTTTGGCATAAAGATATTTGTCGTAATCCATTATTCTACAAACAGGAACCTCTTGAGGAGAAACCTGAACAAGATCAAGATTTTTGGATGCAGCTATTTCAAGGGCTTTCTCCCTTGACATAACGCCTAATTTTTGACCGTTTTCATCAATCAAAAGAACCTCTCGTGCTTTGATTTGTTCATTTACAGGATTTCTTTTCACCAGCACCTCCTAATAAAACTTCTGCAATTTTAAATTCTTTTTCTGTGGTTATTTTGAAATTTTCATTCTCACAAACTACAATTTTCACAGGAATTTTTAACTTTTCAAAAACAGATGCTTCATCAGTAAATTTAGATTTGCTTTTAAGAAGTTTTTTTACTTTCTCAAGAAATTCCCCTCTAAAACCCTGCGGGGTAGCAGCCCGAAATAACTTTTCGCGGGGAAGAGTCCTTTTTACAAAATCTCTCTCTGTCAATTTTATTGTATCATAAACCTTCATCCCACAAATAGAAGCACCATTTTTTATTGTCTCTCTTATTACATTTTTTATATCTCTTTTTGTTACAAAAGGTCTTGCCGAGTCGTGAACAATAACCACATCACAATTTTCTTTAATTTTAGAAAGGGCATTGAAAAGAGAATCCTGCCTTCTCCTCCCGCCAGAAATAATTTCAACCCTCGCATTTTTTATGGAAATGGTTTTAAAATCTTTTGGAACAACAAAAAATATTTTTTCTACCTCTTTTACTGACAAAAATTTTTCAAGAGAATACTCAAAGAGATTCTTTCCTTCTATCTTCTTAAATTGTTTAAAACCTTTTTTAAATCTTTTGCTTTTACCTGCCGCAAGAAGAACTGCAATAACTTTTTTATCTATGCTCATGATGATGGTCAAGATGGGCAAAAATCATTCTTCCTGCATCTGTCTGTATGGAACTTGTAACAACAACTCTTTTCTTCTGACCTATAAATCTTCTTGCATTTTCCACAACAACCATTGTTCCATCGTCAAGATATCCAACCGCCTGTCTGTTTTCTTTGCCTTCTTTCAAAAGATAAACATCCAGAGTTTCTCCAGGAAGGACAATTGGCTTTAATGCTTTTGCAAGAGAATTTATGTTTAAAACCTTTATTCCTCTTATCTGTGCAACTTTTGAGAGATTGTAGTCATTTGTCATAATACGGGCTTTTATTTCAGAAGCACATTTCAAAAGTTTTTCATCGGTTGTTTCAATATCAGAATAATCCTTTTCAAAAATTTTTAACCTTACGCCACTTTCTTTTTTTTCAAGTTCTGCTATTACATCAAGCGCTCTTCTGCCTTTTGTCCTTTTTAAGTCATCCGAAGAATCCGCAAGCATCTGAATCTCATTTATAATAAATCTCGGCACCACAAGGACAGATAAAATAAAATTTGATTTTGCAATTTCAACAATTCTTCCATCAACAAGGACCGAGGTGTCAACAAGGATACTCTCCGGGATAATTTTTCTTGATGTAAGAGTTATATTCTGGTCCAGAAGATAAAGTTCCCCCTTCTTTTTTACCGCAATAAGCATTGCAATGTAAGCCACCGTGATTTTTACAAGCAGGGAATATTTGTACCAGACCTCCACAACTTTTTCATTGAATGTGACAACAATAAGGTAATCCAGAACTTTTACAAAAATAAGACCAATGATAATTCCAAGAATTGCTGCAATAACATCATCAAGCGGAATTTTTTCAATCAGCCATTCAATAAATATAACACCAACTGCAACACCTGTGCCTATCAAAATTCCTTTGCTATTTTGAGCAATTTGAAAATAGCCTATGATAGGACCAATAATAATAATAAAAATTCTTGCTACCCACATTAACATAATTACCTCCAGATTTTTTTTAAATCCAAAATATTTTCCATATCAAAGACATTTAATTTTCCTGAAAAGTGAATTTTTTGTTTTGGGATAAATGCTTTCTTAAAGCCAAGTGTGGATGCTTTTCTGAGTCGTTCTTCCAGCCGCATAACAGGTCTGATTTCCCCACCAAGACCAAGTTCCCCTATAAAAACTGCATCCTGAGGTAAACTCTTTTTTTCAAATGCTGAAATAATGCTTGATGCTATCGCAACATCGCAGGCAGGTTCTGTGATTTTAGTTCCACCAATAACATTTAAAAAAACATCAAAATTTGAAAGTTTGAGCTCTGCATATCTCATCAAAATTGCAAGCACAAGATACGCCCTGTTTAAGTCAAGTCCTGTGAACTGCCTTCTGGGATACTGAAAAACAGAAGGACTCAAAAGACACTGAATTTCTGTGAGAAAGGTTTTCCCCCCCTGCCATGCACAGTAAATCGCAGAACCAGGAGCAGATTTTCTGCCTTCAAGAAAAATTAGAGATGGTTCATCCACAACCCTGAGCCCCTCTGATGTCATCTGAAAAAGAATAAAATTTAAAGTATTGCCATAGCGATTTTTTGTTGAATACAAAATTCTCAAATATCTTTCACTGCTTTCTTCAAGATAGAAAACAACATCAACCATGTGTTCAATTATTTTAGGCCCCTGAATCTGTCCTTCTTTTGTTATGTGCCCTGAAATAAAAAAAGTTATTCCCTTTTCTTTTGCAAAACTTAAAATTTTAAATGCAACTTCTTTAAGGGACGAGGTTGAGGCAACCAGACCTGCCTGTGGTGTGATGGATTGGATGGAGTCAATGATTACAATTGTTGGCTTTATTTTTTCAATGTTATAAAGAAGTTCTTCCAGATTCTGTGTTGCCATAAACAAAATATCTGCTCCTTTCTTCAATCTCTGTGAACGCAGTTTTATCTGAAATGGGGACTCTTCTCCTGAAACATAAAGCACCTTGTAATCTTCTGAATTTTTCTGGAAAGCATCTGCTATCTGTAAAAGAAGGGTTGACTTACCAATCCCAGGTGCCCCTGCTATAAGAATAACAGAAGCAGGAACAACACCACCACCCAGAATTTCATCAATTTCTTTTATTCCTGAGGTAATTCTTGAAAGATTTTGTGTTTGTATCAGCGAAATTTTTGAAACTTCTTTTTCCCTTGAAAACTTGTGCTGGGTTTCTTCCTTTTCTTCAATAAATGTATTCCAGTTACCGCAATAAGGACACACACCTATTTTTTGCATTGATTTATATCCGCACTCTTTACAGACAAACATATTTGATTTTCATCTTGTTGAGGTGGCAGCAAGAGAACCTAATCCAAACAGATATGGCAGGTCTTCATCTTCATAGTATAAATTGAGTCCAATTTGAAAATCCCTTGAATCAAGCGCATCTGAATAAATTGCTTTTCCATAAAGCCAGTTTGTAAATTTTATTCTCATCCCCACATCTATCCAGGGCTTTGTCTTACCAGAAATTTTTCGGTCAAATCTATAAAATTCTGAATAAAGAGAAATCTTTCGCCTTGAAAAAACTGAAAAACCAAATCCCCCGGAAGACCTCAAAAGACCACCCCAGACAAAAATTTGACCAAATCCTTTTCCAAGATATGCATCAAAAGAGTCTATTCTTTCCCCACCCTTGTCATAAGTAGATGTTTTTTCCTGTATATTTGAAGCACCAAAATAATAAAACTTGTCCTGCCTCGGTGCAATTTTTATGCCAAGGTCATTTCTAAATTTTGCATCACACCTGTCATACCTCAAATTGTAATCCCAGTATGTCTTAAATCCCTCTATTCTTCTTAAAACTTTTTTTGCTGATGCAGTGGATTCTTTGAGATTTTTTAAGGTCTCCTTTACTTCACCTGCAACCTCTTTGTCAGTTAAAAGGGTGCCAAGGGCCGACTCCGATGAGTCAAATTGTTTTACAAATTCTTCAAATTTTTCAAATGCTTTTTTCACAGAAGATATTGCTTCAGGAAATTCATCAAAAAGTTCTTTGATTTTGTCTTCTGAAAGATAAGATGTAAACCTTTTTAAATCCTGGGTTGCTTTTTTAAGATTTTTAACAATTGCCTCTATATCTTCTTCACTTTTTATTCCTCTATCAAGTTTTCCTGTTACACTTTTTAAATTGTCAAAAACCCTTCTAATTGTAATCCCAAAGTCCTCTTCTCCAGCTGCAGGGCGTAAGGATTCCAGAATTTCTTCAATTGTGACCGTTGAAATTCCCTCTATGGTTTGACCGTCTTTCAAAAGAGGTTTTTTTAGAACTCCTGTGGTAAGTTGAATATATTTTGTGCCTATAAGACCTGTTGAAATAATTCTTGCCCTGCATCCTTCGTGAATTTTGTAATGGTCATCAATCCACACTTCAACAACGGCTTTCCCATCAGGTGTTACATCAATTTTTGAAACATGTCCCACTTTGACTCCTGCTATTTTTACAGGGGAATCATCAGCAAGATTTGAAATATCATTGAAAACAATTTTTATTTTGTATCCGCCTACAGTTATTCTACCAAGAATTGTTATGACGATAGCCGCAATCAAAAGCCCACTAAAAGCAAAAACACCAACTTTTAATCTTTTATCCATTCTTTACCTCTTGCCGTTTTTCCCATTTCTATATTTCTCCGACCCTGAAGGGTCGGCTACAATTGGTTTTACCTTTCTTTTATCCATCGTTATTTTTATACGCCTCCTTTCTTGCGACCCCTGAAGGGGTCGCTACAAGGTTTGCTTTCTTCCTTGTTATCTTGTTCTCTTGTCACTTTATCACTTTAATCTACATTCTATTTTAAAAATTTTTACTGAAAATACAAACTTATAAATTTTCTTAATTCCTCCAGTTTTGAATTTTTTATCTCATCAGGGGTGCCTGTTTCTTTTATAACACCGTCTGATAAAAAGGCAATTCTGTGGGAAATTTCAAAACCACTTTTCATATCATGAGTAACAACAATTGAAGTAACCTTTAACTGTTTGTTTACCTTTACAATGAGTTTATTTATAGAATCAGCAAGAATGGGGTCAAGACCTGTTGTGGGCTCATCATACAAAAGATATTTTGGTGAAGTTGCAAGAGCACGGGCAAGTCCAACTCTTTTTTTCATACCACCTGAAAGAGCAGAAACCGGTAAATTTTGTGTGCCTGAAAGATTTACAACCTCAAGAAGTTCAGCAACTTTTCTTTTTATTTGAACCTCATTCATATTCGTAAGGCGCCTTAAGCCGAATGCAACATTTTCATAAACATTTAAACTATCAAACAACGCCGCACCCTGAAAAAGCATTCCAAATTTTGTCTGAACTTTGTGAAGTTCATCCTCGTCAAGTTTTGTGATATCAACCCCATCAACAATAATTTCACCTGAATCAGGTTTCATCAATCCAACAATGTTTTTAAAAAGAACACTTTTACCTGCACCAGATGCACCGATTATTGTAATAATTTCTCCATCGTAAATTTCCAGATTCAAACCCCTAAGAACAGGTTTTCCTTCAAAATTTTTATGGACATTTTTTAACTGTATCATACAATCCCGAAGGAAAGCAACAAAGAAGTCAAAAAGTAATCGGTGACAAGTATAAAAACCATTGAAACAACAACACTTTTTGTTGTTGCTTTACCAACCCCTTCTGCACCACCTTTTGTTTCAATCCCATTGTAGCAGGCAATCCACACAATAAGTAATGCAAAAACAAAACTTTTCAAAATTCCGTGTGAAAAAGTGGAAATTCCAAGCGTTCTTATTTCTTCCCAGTATTTTGAAATGGGATAGCCAAGTTTTAATTTTGCTACAACAAGCCCGCCCAAAATTCCTGAACAATCAGCAAAGAGAACAAGAATGGGCAGAGAAACAAAAAAGGCAATAAATCTTGGAACAAAAATATAGGAAATCGGTTCTGAACCGAGGGTATAGAGAGCATCTATCTGTTCTGTAACTTTCATTGTTCCAATTTCAGCTGTCATTGCCGCACCTGCACGCCCTGTTACAACAAGAGATGTCAAAACAGGACCGAGTTCAAGAACCAGCGAATATGCAAGAGAGAGCCCAATATAGATGGGTTCATTAAATATGGATATAGAAGTTTCTCCGACCTGAAGGGCAAAAACCATTCCTGTAAACGCTCCGCAAAGAATTACAAGAGGCAGGGATTCGTTTCCAATTTTAACTATCTGTTCAAGAGTGGTGTCCCATTCAATTCTCTTTGTGAAAATTGAAGTGATGGTTTTATAAAAAACCATCACAGCATTTCCAAAATTTATAAAAAATTTCTTCATTCCGTCATTCCTTTAGCGAATATGTCCACTTTTCTCTATCCTCTATAATAAATTCTTGGAACTCTTGAAGAAATTCCACAGACAATTTCATAATTTATTGTTCCGCACAGTTTTGCAATTTCCTCAACAGAAATTTTCTCTCTCCCTTCCTTTCCTATAATTGTAACATCTTCTCCGATTCGCGGATTTTTTAAAT
>JAGHAG010000115.1 GCA_021161625.1 Elusimicrobiota bacterium | reverse complement strand
TTTCTCATAAATATACAAGGAAATGCCTTTCCGGCGAGAAATTATTGGTCGGTTTTGGCCACAATTTTTAATTGACTAAAATTTTTTTTTGTTACAATAACGCCATATGGGACAATCTGGTTGGGATGGGAGAGAACTGTTAAAAAATTGCCATTTTCGTCCTCAAAGTAACAGGCTCTTTTAAAGGTCTGTTTTTTTGTAAAAATTGAGGAAAGACCTTTAAGGTCTTCATCATAACAAATTGCATCCACCAGCATAAAGATATTTAGCAATTTTACTCAAATTTAGCAACAATTTTGAAATTGCAAATGAAAAATGTATTCCCACCAGTGCCCTGGTAGGGGATCAGGTTCGGAGAATGAAAAAACGAAAAGTTATAGTGAAAAGTTATTCCACAAAGGCATCCTTTAATAATTTTGCCTGCCGAAGGAAAGCCTGACGGGGTGTGGAGGGATTGGTTTTTAAAATTATTTCCTGTGTGATTATTCGGGCTAAGTACCGAGCATAGGTTTTAGGGTTTTCTTTCTCCTTTTGATAAAGGGGATGGTCCCGATTGATTTCAATTAAGTTCCCCCGGGTAATAATCTCAGGTGCATCTTTACCAAAATGGTCAAAATGAATGCTTATTCCCATATTGCCAATCCGATAATGTTTTACCATTGCCTGAGGGGTAAGGAGGGTTACTTTTGGGCGTTTCCTCCTTTTTTTCTTTTTTTCTTTCTTTAAGGGAATTTCTTTTTTTTCACTAATTTCTGTTCTTGCTTTTTCTCCACTTTTCTTGGCTAAAATATCACCCTTCCCACCCTCTCCTACAGGAATGGTCCCTTCTGGAGCAAAATCAGGATTTAATAGAAGTGCTTTTTCAATCCTACTTATTACCTCTTTTAAAGTGCGAGAAGCCTTTATATTTTCTTTTTTATCAGCAATATTTCTTAATTCATCTTTTATTCTTTTCCCGAGTGTTTGCAAAATCTGCTTAAATACTGAATATTCTTCTGAATCCAGAAGGAAATTTGTTCGGTCAGAAGTTATGGGGAGAAAATCTGCATTAATTTCACCATAAATTCGGGCTAAATCCTTTCCTAAATCCATTAGACCAATCTCTTCTGGAGTTGCCTTTCTTATGGTTACCTGTTTTACTTTTATTTCAACTCCTGCTTCGTCCAATTTTATCTCGCTCAAAGGTGCAATAATTATCTCTCCATGAATAAGTCCAAATTTTGTTCCTTCTAAAAAAGGAATTTTTCTTCCAGCAATATATTTTGCTCGTATTTTTTTATCATTAAGAAAGACATTAAAATGGGGAGCACCCAGGGGCACACTTTCCTGCAGACGTCTTTCCACAATCTCAGGTGAGAATTTCTTTCTCAATTTTTTTAAGATAACTTTTGTTCCTTCTTTTTTTTCAAATGGGGATGTAATTTTTAGAGGAAGATGCCATCTTTCATTATCCCTTTCCCATTCCTCTTTGTCAAAAATTACCTGATACGATTTACCATTTTTAAAAGAGATAATTTCAAAATAATCACAGGCAGAGAGCACAGCAAATTTTCCAATACCAAATTCCCCAATCCTTCTTCTCTGGAATTTTGGCGTTACCGGGTTTTCTTTTTTTAAGGTTGAACCGATATTAAAAAATTGTTTAAGACCTGTTTCGTCCATTCCTGTTCCATTGTCTTCTACAATTATTTCATCGTCTTTAAGAAAAATTTTCACTTCAGTAGCATCAGCATCATAGGCATTATTGACCAGTTCCCGTATAAGTTCAATACTCTCAGCATAGAGACGTTGTCCAATAGTAATGAGATGACTTTTGTCAACAGTTATAGGAATATTTTTTTCTTCCATATTTATATTTTAACAGTTTTCATCACATTTGCAAATGAACTTTGTATTTGTTTATAATGATCTCAAACAGATGAGGGTGAGCAATGGGGGTTTATCAGGATTAAGAATTAAGTCGTTCGCTTCGCTCAATTTAGCAAATAGCGAATAGCAAACTGCGAATAGTAAATAGCAATAATAGGGATGAGTAATGAGTAACCAGTAATGAGAGAAGAATAATGGTAGGCGCAATCTTTAGATTGCGTGTAAAACGCAGGATAAATCCTGCGGCTACCAATTCGAATTTTTGGGATAATTTTGATAATTTTTGTTTAATCTGTCCAAGTTGGTGCTGGGTCACTTTATTACCTTGTCACTTTGTCATTCAAATTTATCCCTTCCAGAAACAAAATCCTTGCCGCACTTTCTTTAAGTTTAAGCGAATTTTTATTCTTCTTCCCTTCCTCATACATTCTCCATACAGGATTTTTCTCGCTTTTATACACAATTGCTTTTTTAAGTAAATCACAGGCAAAATCAAAAGTTTCTTTATCCCCTGTTTTGTCATACAGAAGCAATTTTGTAAGAGCTCTGGCTGCGTTCAGGGCAGGATATTCTGGAAAGGGTAAACTTTTTTCGTAATAAAAATTTGCTTTTTCTGGCATGCCTTTTACCAGATAATAGTTTCCTTCTGCAAAATTTCTTGAAATTGAAAACAGCACAAAAGCTGCTGCCAGTAATGGAATATAAATACCCTTAAAAATAAAAAGTGAAATTCTTGAATTGATACAACTTTTTTTGTTGCACGAAGCACCCATGACAAAAAACAGTAACGCCCCTATTCCCGTATAATAAACTGAAAAATCAAACAAAAAACTTAAAAGGCAGACCCAGAAAGAAAAGCGCCTTTCTGGCAGGACAATTTTTGAAACTTTTGAAAGGAAAAAAAGCAATAGCAAAAAAGAGATTATTCCAGCTTCTGCAAGAAACTGAAACAAAAAACTGTGGGTAAAAATTGTTCCCTGAAAAGAAACTTCTGCAAGATAATTCTTTATGCTGAAAAAACCCACACCAAGCGGATTTTTTAAAAAAATTCTTATTGTTTCTGAAATCCACAAGAGCCTTTCAAAAAGAGAACTTCTGGCAACAAAAATCCCGCCAGCAAGTAGAAGCAAAACCAAAATAAAAAATCTTTTTCTGACAAAAGCAAATGAAAGAGCCAGTATAAAAAATGCTGTTAATGAAAAACTTCTCAAAATGTAAAAAAGCCCTAAGAAGGTGAGTGGAATTTTTATTTCGCTCGTCAGATCAGTTAACCACACATAGGCAATGAGAACCACAATAAAACCTGATAATATATTTATGTTAAGATGATAAAAAAATGAAAAAAAAGGAAGTATGGCAAAAGAAAGAATGACAAAAAGAAATTTCCTTGCACCGTAATAAAAGCCGAGCAGAAAATAAAAAAAGTAAATATAAAGTTCAAGGATAAATGTGAGATGGTTGAAAGCATCTTTTACCACAAAAATTTTAAAAATCTCAAACAATAAAAGTAATAGTAGTGGCGAAAAAACTGCAGGAATTTTTTTTAGTTTAAATACTCCCCATCCCAGCAATAAAAAAACAAGTAAAATACCCCACAGGTCAAAGAAAAAGGAAAAAAATATGGAAAAAACAACAAGCGCTGAATAAATTACCACTTCTTTTCTTTTGGACTAAAAATGTATCTTAAAATTCCAAATGCAATAAAGCCAACTATAACAAAAAGTGTCGGAAAAAAAAGAAACTTAAATTTCGGAGAAGAAAGACTTAAGATAAAAAGAGTGCAGAAAAAAATTCCTAAAAAATATAAAAGCAACCTTACAAAAAGAGGCATTTTTTTGGAACTTATTTCTCTTTTGGGAATTACAAGATATGCAATGCCTGAAATTTTCTTAAGGCAATCTGTATAAATTTTTCTTGATGGATATTTTTTCAATTTATCATTATAATAATCTGAAAGTTCGCCAAGTTTGTCCAGTTTGTGACTTAAAAAAATCAATTCATCATGCGCCTGAGTAAAAAAGGGGTCTGTTTCTATGAGTTCAAAAAGAAGTCTTTCTGCTTTTAAGAGAAGGGGTTTTAAGTTTTCCTTAAGTCCCTCTTTTGTAAGACACTGGGCATAACCCAGTTTGGCAAGTTTATCATCAGGGTCTGTTTTAAGGATTTTTTGATAAAACTGTGCTGCTTCTCTCCACAATCCTGATTGTTTCAGGGCTTTTACATGTGCAATTTCTTCTGCGGTCATCAATTATTCAATGATGATTGGCTTTAAGAAAACAAGCAATTCAACTCTGTCGTTTGTATCCTGCTGGTGTTTAAAAAGATAGCCAAGGATTGGAAGGTCTCCAAGAATTGGAAGTTGTTCTGCGGCTTTTATATCTTCTTCTTTTATAAGTCCACCTATTACAATAACCTCGCCGTTTTTTGCCAGAACCTTTGTTTCTGCCTCTCTTGTTATAATCCACGGACCTTCTGCACGCATTTCCCTTATGGAACTGACTTCAGGATGAACTTCCATGGTAACATATTCATCAGAATGGATTATTGGTTTTACAGTGAGTTTTATACCAACATCTGTAAAACTGGTTGATTGTGTTGAACCTGTTGTTGTTACTGTTGTCTGCGTATAGGGAACTTTTTCACCTGAAAGGATTTTTGCCTCTTCTCCGTTCATAGCAATAACTTTGGGTCTTGAAAGGGTCTTTGTCTTGTTTTTCCTCTTAAGCATATTCATAACCATAGTAAACTGATTTGCATTTAAAATTCCACCTATTGAAAAATATCCTGCAGGAGCACCAATTGAACCAACGGTCTGACCTGTGCCTGTAAATGCTTCCACAGTTCCCTGAAGAGAATTGTTTGTATTTTTGTCATATACATCAAAATTTTCATACTTCCATGTGATACCAAGGTCAAGACCTTCATAATAATCAACCTCAACAACAGATGCCTCAATCAGGACCTGCCTCGGCTTTACATCAAAAATTTTGATAAGTTCCTGATATTTTTCAAGACCATCAGGGGTTGTTGTTAAAATTATTGTATTTGTAAGCGGGTCACTTGTGATATTTGCTGAAATACCTTCTATTTTTATAGAACTCAATCTTGCTTTTATATCTTCGGCATCCGTATACTTTAATGAAAGAACCCGTGTAAACTGCACGCCTTTTGACCTTTCTCTTTTAAGTGTCTCCGGGGTTAAAACTCTTATAATATTTTCTGCTTCTTTTTCAACAACCAAGCCAGATAGTTTTAAAATCAAACGAAGAGCATCGTCAAATGCCACATTTTTTAACTTAAGAGTTATTGTGCCCTGAACATCAGGACCATAAATTATGTTTATCCCTGTCTGCTCTGCAATTGCATTCAAGACCGCTCTTATATCAGCCTGGTAGAAATTTACAGAGATTGGTTTTCTGCTGACTTTAAGAAATCCCCCGGCTGTCTCCACCTTTGTCGGATATTCTTCCTGAGGAATCTCCTGCTGTAATTGTGCCTGCTGTTTTTTTATTTCTTCAACTTTTTTCCTGTGTTCTGGTGTGGGGACATTTCTGGAAATCTTTGGCTTTCTCTTTCTGGATTTTCTGGATACTGTAGTTGGCACAGGAAGTTTTACTTTTGCAAGTTCTTCCTTTGTTGCAACAACCAGATATATTGTATCTCCTGAAAGAACAGCATCATGAAAAACCTTGTCTGTATTTAAGTCAAAAACAACTCTTGAAATTTTTATAGGAGTGTCTTTGTACTGCCCAATTCTTATTTTTTTCACAAAGGAGTTTTTTGGAGAAATTTCTTTTTTCTTTATATCAACAAGAGCACTTGTAAACTCTGCAACAAAACGCGGTGGATTGGACAGATTAAAAAAGTAATAGTTTACAGGATTGGTTAAATTGATTTCAACTGAAATTTTTTGAGGGGTGGCCACCTTCACCTTTAAACCTGTAATTTTCTCAAAATTCTGCGCCCAGAGAAAAGCACCTGACACCATCAAAAAAACTAATGTCTTTATTCTCATATTTCCTCCTACCACTATATTTGTTAGAGGCTTAGCCTCTAACATATCATATTATTCAAATCCTTCCTATTATTTTTTTTAGTTTCACAACATCTTCATCTGTGTATTCTCTCCAGCCATTCAGGTTGTTTCTTCTGGATTTTGGAAAAATCCCGAGTTTCTCATATTTTATAAGGGTCTGCTTTGAAATACCGAGAATTTCAGCAACTTCACCTGCAGTTAAATATTTCTTTGTCTTCATCCCCTACCTCCAACTAAAACTGCAAATTTCATTTCTACATTTTTACATCTGGCATCTGTCATTTTTTTCTATCCTCTATCCACTTTCCTCTTTTTGGCAGACCAAGGGTCTGCAGCTACATATATCCGCCGTAGCCTTAGCGTAGGCGGACTATCCTCTATCCTCTGTCCACTGTCCACTTCTCTACTTGTCATCTTGTCTCCATATCACTTTATCGCTTCGCGATATTTTAAATTGCAAATTGTAAATTTTAAATTTCAAATTTCTCATTTTTAATTTTTAATTTTTTATTTTTCATTCGGCACTTAATCCTTAATTCTTAATCCTTATCACTGATTTTTCATTTTTCATTTATCATTTTTCACTTTTAACTTTTCATTTTTAATTTCCCTTGTCACCCTGTCACCTCTCTTGGCGGATGGTAATTCGCCGCTACATTTTTGCTACATAATATATTTTAATACCATTTTTGTCCTTTGTCAAGTGTTTCAAGAAAATCTAATTTTTCCAATTATTTAAGTTCCAGTGTTTCCTCGGTTTCAGGAAGTTTTAATTCTTTCATCTGAGAGCCGTGTATTAAAATTATTCTGTCCTCAAAAACAGTGCCTGTATATCCAGGAATTCTGTTGCCTTCAAAATCATAAAGCCATCCATTTTTTAACACAAATGTGCTTCCCTGGGAATTTCCAAGAAGTGCATATTTTTCACCTGAAATATCTATCATAATGCCGGTAAGTGTGAGTTCACCAAGGTCGCTTGAAAACTTTTGAGTTTCCTGTGTTTGTGAAACAGGTGCTCCAGCACCTATTGCAAAAAACGGGTTTCTGTTTTTATATCCCTGATACACATATTTTTCTATTTTCTTTACTTTCTCTTCCTTTTGTTTTGTAATTTTCCTTTTAGTTCTCGGCTGTGGTGGGGCAACTTTTTTCCCTTTCTTTTTACCACATCCTGCCAGCACAAACACAAAAATTAGTAAATATATAAACTTTTTCATCATCCCTTATATGTATAAACAACAAGGACAAAAGTCCCTTCCAGTTCTCCACTCTCTTTATCAGCCGAAACAGGGGTAAGTCTTATATCTCTTACACTCATAATTCTTTCCTCCTGACAGACATCTGTAAAAAACTGAGCAATTTTATGATAATTTGCCTTTATTCTGAAATTATACAGATGTTCCTGATAATACTGCTTGGATACAAGACTGCCTATTTGAAGGTTGTCTATTTCAATGTTGTATTTTTTGCCTATATCAGTAATCCTTCTTATTAAACCTGGAAGTTCCTCTGATTTTGGAAGTTTTTTTTCTGCTTCTTTTACACGTCCTTTTAATTTTTCAAATTCTGCTTCAATCTGAGCCATTCTCCTTATTTTTATTTTTATATCCTCTATTTTCTTACAATTTGACTCAATTTTCTTTTTAAGTTCCTTTATCTGTTTTCCCTGTGGTGCATAGGCACGGGTGTAAAACATATAAAGACCTATAATTCCTATAATTGCCAGTGCAACTTTCTGTTCTTTTGGTACAGGTTTTGCCTCAGCCATTTTTCTTTTTCCCCTTTTCATCTACTCTGGGGTTATAAAGACAGGTAATTGAAAATGTTCTTATTTTTTCTCCACTTTCACTCCCCCCCTGAGATGCAAATCCCTTTATAACAACTTTTGAGATATGTGAATTTTTTTCAAGATTTTGTAGAAAATCAGCAATTGCATAATTGTCCCTTGCCTGAAGATTCAAAGTTAGAGATATTCCACTGGCATCAGATTTCATCTGGGCAGAAGTGAGCCAAACCCTCTGGGGCAAAAAATCAGATGTTGTCATGAATTCCATTAACTTTGGATAATCCAGTCGTGCTGAAACAAGCTGTTTAATAACATTAAGTTTGTTTAAAAGTTCGTTTTTCTGTGCTTCAATTCTCTGAATTTTTTTCAAATCTGCATCGTATCTTTTGAGTTCTCTTTCCGTGTTTTTTAATTCTGCCTTGAGGGCTGTAATTTTTGCAACCCTCATCAAATAAATACCAACAAAAATTACAATAACAAAAACCCCTGCTGCAACCGCAAGAACAGTTCTCCTCTGAGCAATTGCTTTTTTTTCAAGTTCTATAGGAAGAAGATTTATTCTTATCATTACTCAGCCCTTACTGCGCTTGTATCTCCTGATTTTCTTAATGCAAGACCAAGTGCAACTGCATACACCGGTCCTGTCTCAATTACTTCAGGTGGTAGATTGTGCTCAAAATGTTCAAAAGGATTGAAGGGACTAACCTCAATGTCAAATTGTCTGTTTAAATATCTGTCAAAATTTTTCAAAAGAGCTCCACCGCCTGTCAGAATAATCCTTCTTATCTCTTCGCCTGAGGTTGAAATTGTATTAAAAAAATCTATTGACCTTTGAACCTCTGGTATAAGATGTTCGTCAATTGCCTGAATTGAAGCATTTGTAACCTGTTCAGCGACCTCTGGGTCAGGGGCTGACTCCATTTCCTCAGATGGCACAAGACCATACTGCTTTTTCAATGCCTCTGCCTGAGAGTAATCACAGGCAAATGTGTTCATTATAAAATTGGAAATAAGATTTCCACCAAATGGTATATCCCTTACAACCCTTACAATACCATGTTCACTTATTGCAAGAGATGTCATTCTTGCGCCTATGTGAAGAAGAACTGCATTTTCATCCACAAAGGTTGGATGAATCTGTTCTACAAGATTTAAAACGCAGAAACTGTCAACATCAATTACAACCGGGGTAAGACCTGCATCTCTTAAAATATCTATTTTTGTATCAACAATATCCCTTTTTGCTGCCACAAAAACTGATTCCATCTTGGGCTGACCTTCCTCTTCAACATCCCTTATAATTTCAGCACACAAATAAACATCTGTTATATCAAAGGGGACAAATTCTTCTGCTTCAAATCTTAAACTTTTGGAAAGCTCCTCAGGACTCATCTTTGGAAATTTGACATATCTTACAATTACTGAATTTCCCATTATTGAAGTTGCTGCTGAGCGCGTTTTTATCCCTTCTTTTGAAATGGTCTGCTTTATGTTTTTTATAATCTCTTCCCTTAATTCAGGGGTAAGTTCTGTTGCCATAACAAGTGTGGGAGGATTTTCAACACTCTTGCAGAGTAAAATTTCAAATGTCTCTCCTGATTTTCTTATCTGGGCAAATTTTATTGAGGTTGCTCCTATATCAATACCAATGGTATCTTTTGATTTATGAATTTGCGTAATTCTGTCAATAATGGATTTTAAATTAACAGGCATAAAATAGTCAGCCCCGATAAATCGGGACTGAAACCCCTTTTTCCTTTATAATTTTTTACTATCTTCATAAATCCTCGTCTATTCCCTGACAAGATAGTCAGCCCCGATAAATCGGGGCTGAAACCCCAGGATTTTTATATTTATCTACTATCTGCATATCTCCTCATCTATTCCCTAACTATCTTAAAAAATTTATTC
>JAGHAG010000122.1 GCA_021161625.1 Elusimicrobiota bacterium | reverse complement strand
GGGTCAAGTTCCTCGCTCACAGAGCCCTGCTTGACAGAAACCACTCGCAAATTAGTGAATAGTGAATGGTGAAGAGTGAAGTGTAAAAAAATGATATGGAGATAAGAAAATAAAGTGACAGGGAAATAAAGTGATATGGAGACAAGAAGACAAGAAAACAAGATGACAAGTGGAAAAGTAGAAAAGTGGAAAAGTGAAAAAGGGGACAACCCCCTACTGTTTCTCCCCCCTTTTAGGGGGGAGATTGAGAGGGGGGACTTATCAACTTGTCAACTTTTTAACTTATCAACTAAGAAAGAAGGAGAGTAAGATGGATTTAATGAGTTTTTTAGGACTTATTATTGGTGCTGGTGCTGTGTGGTTTGTTCTGTCATCAGGCGGAATTTTACACCTGCTTTTTAATCTGAACGCTGCAATTTTGGTTTTTGGGGGTGTTTTTGGCGCAATTCTTATTACTTATCCGTGGAATTATATAAAGAAAATTCCAAAGGCAATTTTTCTAATTTTTTTTCCAAAAAGATTGCTCAATACAGCAGGCATTGTTACGACTTTTGAAAATCTTTCAAAAAGAATGCACAGGGAAGGTGTCTCAAATGCCTTGCTTGAGGAAGTCCCTGTGGCAGACAATTTTTTTAAAAAAGCTGTGCGGCTGCTGATAGATGGCTTTGATAAGGACTTTATTGAAAAAACTTTAAAAAATGAAATAAAATACTTCAAAGAAAGACATGAGGCAACCTGTGATATGTTCAAAACAATGGGTGCTTATGCCCCGATTTTTGGTCTTCTGGGCACGCTTATAGGTGTTGTTCAGGTTTTGCAGAACCTGACGGACCCGCAAAGCATGGGTGCTTCAATGGCAATAGCAATTACGACAACCTTTTACGGGATATTTTCAACAAATTTTCTTTTTCTCCCCATTGCAGGAAAATTGACAGCACAGACACAGCAGGAAGTTTTGTTGAAAGAAATAGTTCTTGAAGGGACTCTTGGTCTAAAGGATGGAGATGTACCTCGGGTTTTAAGGGAAAAGTTGAATTCTTTTATTGCAGAATATGAGTCAAAAAGAAAAAGATAAAGGTTCTCCAATCTGGCTTACGATTTATTCGGACCTTATGACAAATTTAATGCTTTTTTTTCTTATGCTTTATGGAATTACAAGATTGAGCGTTGATGTAAAAGCAACAATTCTTGATGCAATTGCCCGTCAGTTTCAAAGTCCAGAAAAAAGAAAAATTGTAATAGAAAGTTTTAAGAAAACCGCACAGATGATGAAAACATTTTCAGCCCAGATAGCAAAAAACCCTGCGATTGAAAGCATTCTTGAAGAACCAGGGTATTACAAAATTCTTTTGAAAGCCCCTGTTCTTTTTGAGTCAAACAGTGCAAGTTTATCTCCTTCTTCAAAACCTCTTTTAAGAGAACTTGCAAAATTTTTAAGGGAAATACCAAACAAAGTTGAAATTGCAGGCCACACAGACAATGTTCCGGTTGTAAGGGGAAAGTGGAAGTCAAATTTTGAGCTTTCTCTTGCAAGAGCAGAAAGTGTCAGAAAATTTCTTGTTGCTCAAGGTCTGGATGAAAAAAGATTTTGCATTGCGGGCTATGGAGACAAAAGACCTCTCCTGCCAAACGACAGCCCTGTAAACCGACTTAAAAACAGAAGAATAGAGGTTTTTATTTTGAAGTAAAATGTAAAATGTTTAAGAAAATTCTTGTAAGAAACCTTGTTTTTGCAATTCTGATTCTTTTAGTTTTTTTCTTCATCACGAGAAAATTTATCTTTAAACTTGAAAGAGAAGTTGTTCAGCAGAAACTTGAGAAAAATGCTTTAAAAATAGAGGAACTCTTCAATTCTCATCTTTCTATGATACGAGCACCTTTAAAGGAAACTTTTATCAATATAATAGACAGATTGTACACATGGCAGGATTTCAACAAACTCTTTTTTGAATTTTCAACCTCTTTTCCACAGATTGAAAGAATATCTCTTTTTAAAGAAGGGAAAAAAGTTGCAGAAATATCAAAGCCTGGATTTCCTGCTGAAAAAGTTGCACCGATAAATAAAGAAACAGGGTTAAGCGGTATCTACATTTATAACAATGTTCCTTATGTGGATTTTGAAATAAATAATGAGAAAGGAGATGTGGTAAGGGGAACAGTTGAATTAAAAACACTTTTTGAAAAAGCAAGCAAATACAATCCCTCTTTGAAAGGTGAGATTGTTTTTTACTCAAAAAGCCCTGATAAACTAAAAAGAAAAGAAGGATTTTTTTATTATCCTCTTTTAAATGGAAAATGGTGTTTTGAAATGCCAAAAGGTGCCGAACTTTTTATACAGAGCAGGCAATTTAAAAAGATTTTTTTTGTTTTTTCATTTTTTGTTTTGTTTGCGCTTTTTCTTTATTCAATTTTTACGGAAAAAATTTTTTATAGGAATTTTTCCGCACTGGCAGGGATTGATGTTTATTCAGAAAGTGAGATTGAAAATATTCTTAAAGAATATAAATTTTTGAAAAAAGAGATAAGTGACTTAAAAAGAAAGGTGCAGGTTCAGGAAGTTGTAGGAATTCTCGGAAGAAATGTTTCTGTTATAGGACATGAATTGAGAAATCCAATTGCAGCAATAAGAAATGCCCAGTATTTTCTGGAAAAGCAGTTGCCGCAGGAAGTAAATAAGGATAACATAAAAAAACACCTTAAAATTTTGCGAAATGAAATAAGGGAACTTTCGTCTATGGTGGAAGATATTCTCACCCTTTCAAGAGTAAAAGCCCCTCTTTATACATGCGAAGACATAAACGAAATTATAAAAGAAGTTATCCAGGCTTTTAAAGAAGACAATCCTTTAATAGAATTTAAATTAAGTTTGGGGAAAGTTCCCAGAATAAATATGGATACACGGGAAATAAGACAGGTAATATCAAATCTTGTGAGAAATTCATGTGAGGCAATAACACCTCCTGGAGAAATTGAAATTCAAACAAAGGCCAAAAAAAATGGCGTGGAGATTACAATACAGGATACAGGTTGTGGAATTCCAGAAGAAAACATAGGTGATATATTCAAGCCATTTGTTTCAACGAAAAGCAGTGGCATGGGTTTTGGACTGCCGACAGTTAAGAGGATTGTTGAAGAAAGACACAGGGGGAAAATAAAGATTGAAAGCCAACTCGGGAAATATACCCGATTTACAATTTTTTTACCAAAAGGAGATGAAAAATGAGTGCAAGAATTCTTTTAGTTGATGATGATTTTAGTGTCAGGGAGACGTTGAGCGATATTTTGAAGGCAAATGGTTATGAGGTTGTGGAGTGTGCAAATGCATCTGAGGCAGTGGATGTTGTGAGCAAACAGCCCTTTGACTGTGCTGTAATTGATTTAAGATTGCCAGATACATCTGGCGAGGAACTTGTTGCAAAAATTTCTGCCAGAATTCCAAAAAGCAAAATTGTCATAGTTACAGGGTATGCTACAGAAGAAATTCTGGTAAAAGCATTAAAACAGGCAGAGTATTTTTTTCTTTTAAAACCTGTGGAACCTGACCATCTTTTAAAAATTATTGAAAAAATCCTTTCAGGTTTATGAGCGAAAAATCCCATAACTGGATTGTTCCCTATGGAAATCTTATGACGATTTTAATGATTTTTTTTCTGCTTTTATATGCTTTTACATACCTTACAGGGAGAGTTGACTATGAAAAGGTTGTTGCATCCATTGCAAAAGGATTTGGAAGGGAAATTCCTTATAAAGAGGTTGAATTAGCCGAATATCTGGAAGATTATTTTTCAAGAAAACAGTTGTTAGAGGGTTTTAAACTTGAGCCTGACAGAATCAAACTCATTTTCAGTATCCCACTTTTTTTTGAAACAGGTTCTACAAAATTAAAACCTCAGGCGGTGGAAATTTTAAATGACATTTATCTGGTTGTGAGAGACATCCCTAACAATATCATAATAGAGGGATTTTCAACCCCTGAAAGAAATGACGGGGAATATCTTTTGTCAGCACAGAGAGCTCTTGAAATAGGAAAATTTTTTATGAAAAAAGGAATAGACCCATTGAGAATTGTTTTAAAAGGATGGGGGAGTGGTGTTTTGCTTTATCCTAAGGACGACCCCAGATATGAATTTAACAACAGGGTGGAAATAAGCATTGCAAGGGATGTTTCAACCTATAAGGAGCCTTTAAGCGAAAGATTGATAAAAATGAGGGAATACTATTACTACGGGCAGTATTATTACAGACAAAAAAATTTCAAAAAAGCGAGCGAATACTTTGAAAAGATTTTGAAAATTGACCCATCACACTGGAAAGCAAGACAGATGTTAAAAAAAATGAAAAATTAAAAATGAAAAATAGTTCACAGTTCATAGAGATTAGTAAAAAGTGGATAGAGGACAGTGGATAGAGGATAGTCCGCCTACGCTAAGGCTACGGCGGATAATTGTAGCGGGCGATGTAAATCGCCAAAATGTAGTTGCAAAGCTTGCTTTGCTGAAAAAGAGGATAGTGGACAGAGGATAGAGGAAAGGAGAAAGGAAAAATGTCATTCCTGCGGAAGCAGGAATCCATTTTTTATCTGACTTCTGATATCCGACTTCTGACTTCTGTTTTCTGGATTCCTGATCAAGTCAGGAATGACAAAATGGAAAATGAAACGAAATTAGGAGATTAGGGAAAATGCAAGATGCAAAAATCAAAACCCAGCCCCGCTTAGCAGAGCTGGGCGGGGTTAAAAATGACAGATTAAAAATGAAAAACTCTAAATCCGAAACTCTAACCCCGCACTTTTTCAGAAAAGTGCGGGGTAAACAATATGCCTACTCCGCCGAAGTAGCGCTCCGTCGCCATAGCTATGGAGCGTCGGCGACTTCGGCTACGAAGGC
>JAGHAG010000180.1 GCA_021161625.1 Elusimicrobiota bacterium | reverse complement strand
GCACCAAATTACAAATAAATTCCAAATTACAAGCACCAAATATCAAACAAGTTCCAAATTCCAATGACCCAAATCCTAAACTTCCTGTTTTGAACATTTGAATTTGGATATTGGGATTTGTTTGTGGTTTGTTATTTGAAATTTGGGATTTAATTCTTATTTGGAATTTGTGATTTAACATTTCTTTCTTTCCTCTATCCTCTATCCACTGTCCTCTTTCCACTTTTTTACTTGTCACTTTATTTCCTTGTCTCCATATCACTTTGTTACCTTGTCACTTTACTTTTTCTACATTCTGGATATTTGCTTCAAAAAGGATGTTCCGTTTTTAAGCCCTTTTATATCAAGATATTCAGCGATTGTTTTTCCACAATCAGCAAAGGTTTCCCTTAAACCGAGATTGACATTTTTTTTGACCATTTTCCCATAAACAAGGATTGGCACATATTCTCGCGTATGGTCTGTGTGGGCTTTAAAGGTTGGGTCACAACCGTGGTCAGCAGTTAAAATTAAAAGGTCTTCGTCTTTAAGATTACCTATTATTTCAGGAAGAGCACGGTCAAATTCCTTTAATGCCTCGTAATAGCCTGAAGGATTCCTTCTGTGTCCGTAGAGAGTATCAAAATCAACAAGGTTTACAAAAATGAGTTCCTTTTTCCAGGGTTGGATTTTTATATCTTCAATCGTCTGCCAGATGCCTATTTTGTTAAGTCCTGTGTGCTGCTCAAGAGAAACACCTCTGTGTGCAAATATATCACCAATTTTGCCAACACCCAGAACCTTAACACCCTGTTCAACAGCAAGGTCAAGAAGAGTTGTATCAGTTGGGGGAAGAGCAAAATCTCTTCTATCTGTTGTTCTTTTAAAGTTTCCCGGGGTTCCTGTAAAAGGTCTTGCAATAACCCTTGCAACATTGTGGGGATATGTGAGAATTTCTCTTGCCCTTTCACAGATGTAATAAAGCCGGGTGAGGGAAAAAATGCTTGTGTGTGCTGCAATCTGAAAAACGCTATCCGCAGAAGTATAAACAATTGGCCAGCCAGTTTTTAGATGTTCTTCACCAAGTTCTTCAATAATTTCAGTTCCTGATGCAGGTTTGTTCCCTAAAATCCCTGAAACTCCTGCAGCTTCTTTAAATTTTTCAATTATTTCTTCTGGAAATCCGTTAGGATATGTAGGAAAAGGAAAATCCACTATACATCCCATAAGTTCCCAGTGCCCTGTGGTTGTGTCTTTGTTTGCGGATTTTTCTGCCATTTTTCCAAAAGCCCCTTCTGCAGGTGGCGGTTTTTTTCCAGGATGCAGGTTTTTTATCTGACTTAATCCCATCCTTTCAAGATTTGGAAGTTCAAGTTCACCAAAAGTTTCTATAAGATGTCCGAGGGTATCAGCTCCTTTATCAAGGAATTTTTCTGCATCAGGCATCTCCCCTACACCGAAACTGTCAAGCACTATTACAATTGCTCTTTTCATTTTTAACTCCTAAACGCAAAACAATTTATATGGGATATTATACAAAAACATCTTCAAATTTTGCTTTTTCAACATTAACAAGACCGCGGTCTGTTATTTTTAATTCAGGAATAACAGGAAGGGCAAGGAAGGATAAAATCATAAATGGCTCTTCAACTTTTACTCCGAGAGATTTTGCAAATTTCTGGAGTTTTTTTAACTTTTTATAAACAAAGTCAAGAGATTTATTACTCATAAGTCCTGCAACAGGCAGGGGTAAAATTTCAACCTTCCTTCCTTTAACACAGCAAATACCCCCTCCTGCTTTTATGATTGAAAGAACCGCCTGGAATATACTTTCATCATCACATCCCACACAGACAATGTTGTGTGAGTCATGACTTACTGATGAGGCAATTGCACCTTTTTGAAGGCCAAAGCCCCTTACAAATCCCTGTGCAATGTTTCCTGATGCCCTGTGTCTTTCAACAACAACGATTTTTAAAATATCTCTTTTTATGTCTGAAACCGCTTTTCCGTCCTGTATTTTCGCATTTACGATTCTTTTTTTTGTTATCAATTGATTGGGGACGAGTTCCATCAGGTTTATTTTTTCTGATTTTGCAGGAAGATAAAAATCTTCAGGTCTCAGCCATCTGACATTTATACTACTTCTAACAGGAACAGAAGGTGGAAATTTCACATTTACAACCTTACCATTTTTGGCAACAAGACGCCCTCTTTTGTAAACTTCCAGAACCTTAAATTCTTTTAAGTTTGAGATAACAACGAAATCAGCAAAATAACCTGGAGCAATTGCACCTGTTTGCTTTAAACCAAAATGTCTTGCAGGATTTATTGTTGCCATTTTTATTGCAAGCACTGGTGGAATACCCAGTTTTATTGCCTTTCTGATTGTATAGTCAAGATGCCCTTTTTCAACAAGGTCAATTGGATTTCTGTCGTCACTAACAAGGCAGAAATTTGTATGATTTTTGTAATTAACAACAGGCGCAAGGGTTTGAAGATTTTTTGCAACAGAACCTTCTCTTATCATAACTGTCATCCCTGCTGAAACCTTTTCAATTGCTTCCTCTTTTGTAAATGATTCATGGTCAGACCTTATTCCTGCTGAAAGATATGCGTAGAGGTCTTTTCCCCTAAGACCAGGGGCATGTCCTTCAATTACACTTTCTGAAAAAATTTTTAGTTTATCAAAAATATCCTTCTCAAGAGAAAGCACCCCGGGAACATTCATAACCTCACCCAATCCCACAACCCATTTCTGTGTAAGATAGGGCATAAGGTCAACAGCGGATAATTTTGCACCTGAGGTTTCAAGTTCTGTTGCTGGCACTGTTGAGGGCAGGGTAAAGTAAATGTCCATTGGTTCATATTTTGCTGACTGAAGCATATAGGTAATTCCTTCAAGCCCTAAAACATTCGCAATTTCATGCGGGTCGCAGACAACAGCGGTTGTTCCATATGGAAGAGTTGCTTTTACGAACTCCCTTATTTCAAGCATTGAACTTTCAATATGAATGTGCCCTTCTACAAGACCGGGTATAAGTAATCTGTTTTTTAAATCAACTGTCTTTTTTGCTCTGTAGGTTCCAAAGCCAACAACAAAACCTTTGTAAACAGCAACATCCTTTTTTTCAATTTCTCCAGAAAATACATTTACAACCCGTGCATTTTTAAAAAGAACATCAACAGGAAGTTTGCCTCTTCCTGCTTTTACAAGTTCTGTCTTGTCAACAAAAGGAAACATAAGTAATAATCCTAACAAAAATAAAGCAAGGTAGCAAGGGCAAGCAGGAGAAATCAAAGGATAGCAATCTAATTTCATTTGATTTTTTTTGTTTTAATTGTAAAATAATAAAAATTTCTAATTCAGGAGGAAAAAATGACGAAAAAGATTGTTCTAATACTGGGTGTTTCTGTCTTTTTCTATGGATGTGCTTTGAACTATACTGTGAAGCCTGAGGTTTTCAATCTTTCAGAAGCAGGCAAAAAAATAGCAGTTTTGAAGTTTTCAGATTTGAGGATTGATAAAATCAAAAAAAAGTATCCTATTTCAACAGATGTCATGGTTGAAAAACTCATAGCAGGGCTTTCAAGAAAGGGATTCAGTGTTGTTGAAAGAAAAAACCTTGAAAAAATAATGCAGGAGCAGAAACTTTCGCTTTCAGGACTTGTAGATGAAAAAGAAGCAGTTGAAATAGGAAAATTAAGTGGTGCACAGGTGGTTTTAATTGGAAGTATAAATGAATACCAGAGAACAATTTATCCAAAAGCAAAGCTGGATATAACAATAAAAGCAGTGAGTGTTGAAAAAGGCGTTGTTGTAAATTCCCTTGATGTTAAAATAACAAAATCAAACTGGTTTTATCCACTGGAACTTTTAAATGATGTCATTGATGAAGCAGTTGAGAAAATTGTAAATTCTGTAAATTAAAACAGGATTATCGCTTTGCAATATTTTGTAATGAGTAAGAACAATGAGTAATGAAATAGTGGATAGTGGAAAGAGGATAGAGGACAGAAAATTGTGAGCGGTGAGCGGTAAGCAGTGAGCAGTGAATAGCGAACAGCAACAATAGGAATGAGTAATGAGTAACGAGTAATGAGGGAATAGCAAATTGAAATATACTCGCTGATGGAAATTTAACCACAGCCCTTTCCTTAGAAAGGGCTGGGTTAAAATTCAAACTGCAAAATGCAAAATGACAATCCATATTAT
>JAGHAG010000037.1 GCA_021161625.1 Elusimicrobiota bacterium | reverse complement strand
TGTTTTGAACATTTGAATTTGGATATTAGGATTTGTTTGTGACCACCGCCCTTTTTCAAAAGGGCGGGGCCCAGCCCATCTGGAAATGGGCTGTGGTTTGTTATTTGAAATTTGGGATTTAATCCTTATTTGGGATTTGTGATTTAACATTTCTTTCTTTCCTCTATCCTCTGTCCTCTTTCCACTTTTCCCCTTGTCATCTTGTCTCCATATCACTTTTTCGCAGACCAAGGGTCTCGAGCTACAATTTTTCTTTTGCAACTTTATCCAGAATTCCATTTACAAAAGCATGGGATTTTTCTGTTGAATATCTTTTTGCAAGTTCCACTGCCTCATTTATTGCAATTTTTATGTCGCGGTCCGAAAAGAAAATTTCTGCAATTCCCATTCTCAAAATGTTTTTATCCACCTTCGTAATTCTGTTTAAGTCCCAGTTTTTTGAATATTTTGCAATTTTTTCATCACAAAAAGAAAGGTTTTCTCGTACCGTTCTTACAAAATTAGAAATAAATTCAAATTGATTATCATCCTTGTATGGATTTAAAACTTCATCCATCTCTCTGCCCATATCAATTTCATACAGGCAATCCAGAACAACTTTTCTTGCCTGTCTTCTTGTCATATTTTTCCTAAAAGGTCTATCATTTCAAGGCAGGCTCGAGCTCCTTCTGCTCCGCGGTTTCCTGCTTTTGTGCCCGCTCTTTCAATTGCCTGCTCGAGAGTCTCTGCGGTTATAACACCAAAAATTACAGGAATGTGTGCCTCCACAGAAATTGAATTTATTGCCCTTGCAAGGGTTGATGAAATGTATTCAAAATGTGGGGTGTCCCCTTTTATGACTGCTCCAAGACAGATTATTCCATCGTATCCTCTGTCCACCATTGTCCTGGCAGCAACAGGAATTTCAAATGAACCAGGGACCCAGACGCAGTCAATGTTTTCATCTGAAACCCCGCATTTCAGAAGTTCATCTCTGCAACCTGCAACAAGGCGAGATGTGATAAAGTCATTGAATTTTGCAACAACAATTCCAATTCTTCTGCCTGAACCCTTAAGATTTCCAGAAAATTCTTTCATTTTGCCTCCCAATAATTTTCCATTTTTAATTTTGCACTTTTTTGGCGAATGGTAATTCGCCCGCTACATTTCTTTCCTCTTTCCACTTTCCTCTATCCTCTTTTTCGCAGACCAAGGGTCTCGAGCTACATTCACAACAAATGTCCCAATTTTTTCTTTTTTGTTTTCAAATAATTCTTAAGATGCGGATTTACTTCCTTTATTTTTATAGGAACTCTTTTGACAACTTTCAAGCCAAAACCAGAAAGACCTACAATTTTTTTCGGATTGTTTGTAAGCAGTTTTATTTTTTTCACCCCCAGTTCGTTCAAAATCTGTGCGCCAATTCCATAATCTCTTAAGTCCGCTGCAAATCCGAGTTTCTTATTTGCTTCCACAGTATCAAAGCCCCTGTCCTGCAGTGTATATGCCCTTAACTTGTTTTCAAGACCGATACCTCTTCCTTCCTGTCTCATATAAAGCAAAATACCTTCCCCCTCTCTTTCTATCATCTTCAATGACTCTTCTAACTGCCATCCGCAATCACATCTTAAAGAATGAAATGTGTCTCCTGTCAGACACTCTGAATGAACCCTTACAAGAATTTCTTTTTTTGCTTTTATTTCCCCTTTTAAAAGGGCAATATGTATATTTTGTGGTTGTAGTTTTTCTTTGAAGGCAATTAGTTTAAAAGTTCCAAATCTTGTGGGGAGTTTTGTTTCTGTTATCTTTTCAATGAGTTTTTCAAATTTTCTTCTTTTTTCAATTATCTGTGCAATGCTTATAATTTTTATTTTGTGTTTTTTTGAAAACTTTAAAAGGTCATCCAACCTTGCCATTGTGCCATCTTTATTCATAATCTCGCAGATAACACCCACAGGTCTTAATCCTGAAAGTCGTGCCATGTCAATTGCTGCTTCTGTGTGCCCTGCTCTTACAAGAACACCTCCCTCCTGCGCCTGAATTGGAAAAACATGCCCGGGGGTTACAATATCCTTTGGTTTTGAACTTTTGTTAGCAAGGATGGAAATTGTTTTTGCTCTGTCAAGGGCGGAAATTCCTGTTGTTATACCCCTGCTTGCATCACAGGAAATTGTAAAAGCCGCTTCCCTTGGATTTGTTGCATCAAAGGAAGAAGAAAGAGGTTTTAAATTTAACCTTTCAAGATCTTTTTTCTCCATTGGAACACAGATTAAACCTCCACCTTCTTTTGCCATAAATGCGATTTTCTTTGCATCAATTTTTTCTGCTGCACAGACGAGGTCTCCCTCATTTTCCCGTCTTTCATCATCAACAATAATTACCATTTTTCCTTTTTTGAAATCCTTGAGGGCAGAATCTATTGACGAAAATTTTACAGCCATTTTAAAATTTTCTCCTTTGTTAACCCTTCTTTTTTTTCAAGAAAATTTGAAATGTATCTTGCAAAAACATCTGCCTCAAAATTCACAAAATCCCCCTCTTTTTTAAATGAAAAATTTGTCGCTTTGAGTGTTTCAGGAATTATGTTAACAGAAAAACTTTTTTCCTGAATTTCAGCAACCGTAAGAGAAATTCCATCAAGAGCAACAGAACCCCTCAATGCAATTAACTTTCGGTATTCATCAGGAAGTTCAAAGAAAAACTTTTTAAACTTCCCAAGATTTTCAATTTTTAAAATTTTTATCTTCGTATCAACATGGCCTGTGACAAAATGACCGGAAATAAAATCCCCTGCTTTTAATGGAAGTTCAATGTTTACAACCTCGGCACTTTTAAGATTTGTTATAGCAAATGTTTTTTCTGAAACATCAAACCAGATACCTTGATTTTCAATGTCAACTGCTGTAAGGCACACACCATTTATTGAAACAGAATCTCCTTTTTTCAAACCCAATGCATTCATTTCAACAAAAATGCGGTTTTTGTCTTTTTTCAAGATTCGTCCTGTATTTTTAATTATGCCTGAAAACATAAATCCTCAAATCCATGAAAAACAAAATTATCATCAATTGAAAAAATCTCAAAATTTGGAAACTTCTTTGCCTCTGAAATTTTGTTAACACCCCTGCCAGAAACAGAATTTATGGCATTCTTTCCACCCACAACAACAGGCGCATAAATAAAGAAAACCTCATCAACAAGCCCCTCATCAAAAAAAGAACCCGCAACCTCGCCCCCGCCTTCAATCATTATTGTATTATAACCATTTTCGCAAAATTGTTTAAGTAAATTTTTAAGATTTTTGAAATAAAAAATTGATATGTTTTCAGGCAGATTTCTGGGATTTTTTTTGTGAGATTTGTCTCTTATTGCTATTATTGTTCTGTGAGAGTTATCAACAATTTTTAAACAATCCAAAATCTTTGTCTTTTGTGTCAAAAGGCACCTTACTGGATATCCCAAAGGATGCTTTCTTTTTGATTTTATCAGGTATGGCAAAAGGGATGGCTTGTCTTTTTGAAAGGTTTTTCTTCCTGCAAGAACAACATCACTTTGTTTCCTTAATTTGTGGACAAAAATTCTTGCCTTCTTGTTTGTAAGCCATTTGGAGTTGTGTGTTTTGGTTGCAATTTTTCCATCAAGAGAAACACCCAATTTCAGCATCACCCATGGTCTTTTTCTTATATGAACTGAAAAAAAACCCCTGTTTAAAAACATACATTCTTCTTTTAGAATTCCAACCTCAACCTCAATACCTGATTTCCTCAAAAACTTTATGCCCCTACCAGAGACAAGAGGATTTGGGTCAGGGGTTCCTATTATTACCTTTTTTATTCCTGCTTTTACAATACGGGGTGCACAGGGGGGAGTTTTGCCGTGATGAATACAGGGTTCCAGATTTACAACAAGAGTGGCTCCTTTTGGCGATGCTGCTTTTCTTATTGCCTGAATTTCTGCATGTGGAGTGCCGAAAGCTCTGTGGTAGCCCTCTGATATTATTTTTCCGCCTTTCCAGAGGACTGCACCAACCAACGGATTTGGTGAAACAAAACCAATGCCCTTTTTTGCAAGGTCAAGGGCTCTTTGCATCAATTTTTCCTTATTCATAAAAAAACCCCGAAAAATCGGGGCAAAGCAACCTTCTCCCATCCGGACTTTAACCGTCGGTATCGGAATTTCACCGATTCAACCCCTGATTTCAATCAGGGGGTAGCGGACTTTCACCGCCGGTCAGGAATTTCACCTTGCCCCGAAGGTTGGTCTATTTTACAAATTTGTTTTTCTTCCCGTCAAGATTATACACGGACTTTTTTCAGTGCCTGATCTATATCCTCAATAATGTCATAAACATTTTCAATTCCCACTGAAAGACGGATATAGTCAGGAGTGACCCCTGTTGCCAATTGCTCTTCCTCTGTAAGTTGCTGGTGTGTTGTTGAGGCAGGATGAATTGCAAGAGTTTTTGCATCCCCGATGTTTGCAAGATGTGAAACAAGTTTTAAAGAATTTATAAATTTTTTCCCAGAAGAAACTCCACCTTTTATTCCAAATCCAATTATTGCTCCTGCACCCATGGGTAAATACTTTTCTGCCTTTTTGTATTGTGGACTGCTTTTTAAACCAGGATAATTAACCCATGAAACCTGCGGATGTTTTTCAAGAAACCGGGCAACTTTAAGAGCATTTTCACAATGCCGTGGCATCCTCAAATGCAGGGTCTCCAGACCCTGAAGAAAAAGAAAAGAATTAAAAGGTGAAAGAGCAGGCCCTAAATCCCTTAAAAGCGTAACTCTTGCTTTTATGATGTAAGCAAGTTTTCCAAATGTTTCAAGAAAATTAAGACCATGATAACTCGGGTCAGGTTCTGAAATAAGAGGAAATTTTCCATTCCCCCAGTCAAAATTTCCAGAATCTACAATAACTCCACCAATTGATGTGCCGTGTCCACCTATAAACTTTGTTGCAGAATAAACAACAATATCTGCTCCCCAGTCAAAAGGTCGCAAAATGTACGGAGAGACGGTGTTGTCAACAACAAGAGGAATACCATTTTCGTGGGCAACTCTGGAAACCGCTTCAAGGTCTGTTACATTGAGTTTTGGATTGCCAATTGATTCAACATAAATTGCCTTTGTTTTTGGGGTAATTGCCTTTTTAAATTCTTCTATATTCTCTGAATTCACAAATTTCACATTAATGCCAAATTTTCTGAAAGTGTATTGAAAAAGTGTATATGTCCCACCATAGAGGTTGTCTGCAGAAACAATTTCATCTCCTTCTTTTGCAATGTTTAAAAGAGAAAGCATTATTGCGGACTGTCCACTTGCAACAGCAAGAGCACCAATACCACCTTCAAGAGCAGCAACCCTTTTTTCAAAAACATCTGTTGTTGGATTCATCATTCTCGTGTAAATGTTTCCAAGCTCTTTTAATGCAAAAAGATTTGCAGCGTGTTCGGTGTCTTTAAAGACATAGGATGTTGTCTGATAAATCGGCACCACACGGGCTCCTGTATCAGAATCAGGCTTGTGTCCTGCATGCAGAAGAATTGTCTCAGGTTTCCATTTTTTATTTTTCATAAGCAACCCCTCCCTTTACCCTGTTAGATAGCAAACATCTAACGGGGTTTACTTTTCACTGTCTAATTTTAAAAATGCAGCGTTTCTCTCTTCTGTTTTATTTCTTCTAAAAGAAAACAGGTTTTCTTCTTCAAAAGAACATAAGTTTAAATCGTATATATTCTTTTCTTTAATGCCTGCATTAACAAGATGGTCCTTTACAACTTTTCTTAAATTTACAAACACTTTATCTTTTTTTCGTGTAAGATAAATCTCCGGGAAAACATAGGCAAGTTCCTGAGAAATCTCAAAATGCTTTCCACAGATTCCTGGTCCCATAACAACTTTTACTGATGGAATTGAAGATGGAATTTGCTTTTCAAGAAAACTGACTGTTGAAATAACAAAATTTTGTGAAATTCCACGCCATCCAAGATGAATCAACCCAGCAAATTCACTTATGGGGTCATAAAAAAATACAGGCATGCAGTCCGCAAAAAAAACCGCAAGAACAACGCTTTTGTCTCTTGTGAAAATTCCGTCAACTCCACAAACTGGAGATTTTGTCTGCCTGTCAACAACAGCAATTTTTGTTCTATGAACCTGTTCTCCAAAAATAACCACACTTTTCTCGCTAAAAAACTTTGAGATAAAAACATCCCTTATAAAATCATCTTTCATGTTCCCTGCTTTTGATAAGGAAACAAGAGCTTTTACATTTGAATTCAGGTATTCGGAAATGTCGAGAAAGTCAAGTTCAGTAATTTTCATTATTCAAAACCTGTTGCAGCGGTCCTTGTGTCAATTCCCCTCAAGTAAAGTTTAAGTTCCTCGGGATTTGTGGAAATTGAAAGAGCATCTTCCTCTGATATCAAATCTCTTTCACACAATTCAGTAAGTGCAGAATTGAAAGTCTGCATACCATAAAAGGAACCTTTTGCCATTATGTCACCAATCGCAGAAATATTGTTTTCCACAATCTGTTTTTTTACAAGTTCTGTATTTATGAGAATTTCACACACAGGATAAAGTCGGGTTCTGTCTTTTGAAAGTATTAACCTCATTGAAATGACTGCTCTTAAAAGGTCTGCCAGTTGAATTCTCACCTGATTCTGATGTGAGACAGGGAAAAAATCAATAATTCTTGAAACTGTCTGAATTGCATCTATTGTATGGAGGGTGGAAAGCACGAGATTGCCGAGTTCTGCTGCTGTGAGACCTGCAGAAATTGTGTCTATGTCCCTCATCTCCCCTACCAGAATCACATCAGGGTCTTCCCTCACAACATTTTTTAATGCCATTACATAGGAGACCATATCAACACCAAGTTCCCTCTGTGTTATTATGGACTTTTTATCTTTAAAGAAAAACTCAATCGGATCTTCAAGGGTGATTATGTGCGCGGTTCTGTTTTCATTTATGTAATTAAGCATTGCTGCAAGGGTTGTTGATTTTCCACTTCCTGCAGGACCTGTAACAAGGATAAGTCCGTTTTTATAGTCGCAGATTTTTTCAAGTGCTTTTGGCAAATTCAGTTCTTCAAAACTTGAAGGGGCTTCTGGAATTGCTCTAAAAACAGCACTTAAAGTTCCTCTCTGATAAAAGGCAGAACCCCTGAATCTTCCAACACCTGATATTGAATAGGAAAAATCACACTGCAAAACTTCTTTGAGTTCCTTTTTTCTCTTCTCATCAATAATTGAAAAAATAAATTCCTCTATTTTCTGGGCTGTTAATGGTTGCATCTGAAGGCGTTCAAGAGTTCTTTTTACCCTCAGGACAGGTGGCAGACCTACCCTTAAATGCAGGTCTGATGCACCCTTCTCCATCATTAATTTAAAAATTTCCTGCATTATTTTTTTCTATGTTGCGGGGGAATCCTTTTATCAATATATTCCTCATTGGAAGGGAAAAGTCCTTCTTCCCCCAAGGGTATTTTTCTTATTTTTCGTTGTTCTTCTTTGTCAAAATTTGTTGCTATAACTGTAATTTTTATCTTATCACCAAGGGAATCATCGTATGTCACACCCCAGTAAACATGGGATTCTTCAGACGCATTTTCCTGAAGATGTGTCATTGCCTGGGTTGCTTCAAACAATCTTATACTGGTGCGACATCCTGTAATGTTTGCAAGAAGTCCTCGGGCTCCTTTGATTGAAACATTTTCCAGAAGCGGACTTGTGATTGCTCTCTCGAGAGCTTCCATTGCTCTGTTTTCACCTTCCCCTTCTCCAATTCCAAGAAGTGCCTGTCCTGAATCCTTCATAATTGAGCGAACATCTGCAAAATCAACATTTATAAGCCCCTCTGAAACAATTACATCTGTTATTGCCTGAACAGCCTGTCTGAGAACATCGTCAACAATATCAAAGGCATTTTCCATTAATGTGTCTTCTTTTATAATGGAAAGAAGTTTTTGATTCGGGATGGTAAGAATTGTATCTGCTTTTCCTTCCACATTTTTCAGGCCTTCTTCTGCCTGTCTCATCCTCACTTTTCCTTCAAACTGGAAAGGTTTTGTTGCAACGACAACTGTAAGGATTCCCTCTTCTTTTGAAGCGGCAGCAAAAATTGGCGCAGCGCCGGTTCCTGTCCCACCACCCATACCA